>CACXHA010000040.1 GCA_902767385.1 uncultured Elusimicrobium sp. | reverse complement strand
GCCACTACGGCATTTTGTAAGTCCACCGGGATTTCTTCCAACGGCACCATCATACGTTTTTCAATGGAAAATTCATGGATTAGTTCGTTATTGCGGTCATAAACTTTGGTAGTCAAAGAGGGGGTATATTCTTCCATCTCATAGACGGGGGGAAGCCCGGAAAAAATATAGCGCATAAATACCGCAAAGGCCAAAATAAATACGACAAGCACCGCCCCAATTGCCGTTAAAAAGAGGGGAGACTTATACAAAGGGGTATGTTTACGTTTGACCATACAAATTCATTATATAAAACTTGAACCCTATGTGGTGTAACAACTCGGGCTATTATTGATGGACTTATTAATTATTTTTGTGTACGGCTATAGTCAAGGTTAGGCAAAGTATAGTACAATATCATTATAGAGGCAGATTATGTGTTCTAAGCCAATTTTCGCTTCTGCGGGAAAAGGCGGTAGTGCTTGCTCCGGTCCTCGTACAATTGGTAAGGGTAAAACAGGCAAAGTTGCCGGGCAAGGCGCACCGTCGTTTTCTGCGCAGGCATATCATACGATTTTACTTTTTAAGTCGCCCGCGTCTGCCGCGCAGGTGTGTAGCAGCTCTGCGCCGGAAATAGCGGCGGAAATGGCAACGCCTTGCGGATTACACCAAACTTATTTACGCCAGGCATTTGCTACTGCGCGTCCGAATAGTTATGAGTGGCAGGAAGGCGCGCGTGTACATCAAACCGCTTTGTTGCCGCTTACCAACTCAGATGGAAAGGTGGACGAAATTTTGAGCGTAACACGCAATATTTCAAATTGGAGCACTCTTTCGCAGGCAAGCACGAACTTTTTGCGGGATGGTTCGGCCCCGCGGACATTTGCCCAAATGTTACTGGCCGCGCGCGAAGTTGAAAAGCGTGAAGTGGCTAAAGCACTGCATGATGAAATCGGTACTGCTTCGGTAATGTTGGCGGCGCTTGTTAACCTAACCAAACAAAGTGTGCAGAAAGGGGACAGGCAGCAAGCCCTTAAAGATTTAGAACGCTTGCAAACCCAAACCCAACACAGTATTGAGCGTTTGCGCAATATTATTGTTACTTTGCGTCCTCCTAGTTTAGATACCGACGGGGCGCTACGCGGCAGTATAGAAGAACTTGTCAAAGAAGTTTGTGAGCTAGGGCGGCTGACGTATCGGTTTGTGTGCTCGCAAAAAATGCCTGAAAAAGGGATTTGCGACCGGGTTAAAATTTTGCTTTATCGGTTGGTGCAAGAAGCACTTAGTAATGTGCTTAAGCATGCACAAGCCACGTCTGTATCGGTACAATTAAAACGGGTGCGAGATGAAATCTTTTTAACCATAACGGACGATGGAATTGGATTTAAAAAAACGCAACGCTGCTCCATTAATCATGTGGGGTTGCGCTCCATGCAAGATAATGTCCGCCTTTTGGGTGGGAAATTAGAAATTTTAAGTACGCCGGGGAAAGGAACTCAAATTAAAGTTACTTGCCCTTGCTTTGTGTATGAGGGGAACCAATGATTAAAATTATATTAGCAGATGATCATGCTTTAGTACGCCAAGGGGTACGCATGATGTTGGAAACGGACAAAAAAGAATTTGAAGTGATTGGAGAAGTTTCCAACGGACAAGAGTTATTAGAACTTGCCAAAAAGAAACCGGCGGATGTATATATTGTGGATATTTCCATGCCGGTACTAAACGGAGTGGAAGCAGTTAGTAAACTTTTACGTCAGGATCACAACGCCAAGGTGCTCATTTTAAGTATGTATGATGACCGCGTGTCTGTGGAAAAAGCCTTAAAGGCTGGGGCCAAAGGGTTTGTGGTAAAGGTTTCCCGCGCTGAAGAATTTTTAGAAGCTGTGCGGGAAGTGGCTGCCGGACGTTTCTACTTTGGCGGTAAAATATCTAAATTTTTAGTGCAAGGTTTTTTGGGTAAACGAGCTCCTAAAAAAGACGGAACCCATTTAACCAATAAAGAAAAAGAAGTGCTGCAACTCATTGCCGAAGGATACAGCAGCAAGCAAATTGCCAAACATTTTACGCTTTCTTTAAACACGATTCATGTGCATCGCAATAACATTATGCGCAAACTGGGTATCCACAAACAAGCCGAGTTGGTGCGTTACGCGCTTAAAGAAGGTATTGCCCAATTATAAGGAGTTTTTATGCGTATTATTGCAGGTACCGCACGTGGACGACGGATTTTTTCGGTTTCCAAAAATTTACCGGTAAAACCTATTTCGGACCGGATCAAACAGTCACTGTTTGATATTTTGCGTCCGCGTATTACCGGGGCAAAATTTTTGGATTTGTTTGCCGGTACCGGTAACGTGTCTTTGGAAGCGTTAAGCCGCGGCGCTTTAAAAGCGGTCATGGTAGAAAAAGAGCCTGCGTGCATTAAAAATATTCACCGCAATTTGGTGCATTTGGGTTTTGAAGAGCGTGCTAAGGTGCTGCGCGGAGATATTTTAAAACCGCTTGATTGGCTGCTGGCCTATAGCGATAATGACGGCTATGATATTATTTTTATGGGCCCGCCTTACCGCGATATTAACAACAAAATGCTTTCGCTTTCAGGGCCGTCTTTAAAAAACGTAGCCGACGCTAAACTCCTGGCCCCCAAAGGGCTTTTAGTAATTCAAACCCATAAAACCGAAGAATTTGCCATCCCGGTTGGGATGGAAGTTTTTCGCACCGAAAAATATGGGGATACGTTGGTGCGCTTTATCCGCCACACGCAGGAGTCCTAATATGTATAGCGACGTGCACGAGCTTAATTATTCCAAAATTAAAACCTATCAAGAGTGCCCCCTCTTGTACAAGTACAAATATATAGACGGCAAACGTGAAGGGCTGGTACCGGCCTCTTCATTAGGCGTTTCCATTCATCGCGCATTGGAGGCTTACCATGCCGAAAGTAACGACCCTTCCGAACTGCTTAATTATTATGATGATTGCTGGTTAGGGGCCGGATATAGTAGTGCCGGCGAGCAAATGGAGTGGTACTTAAAGGGCAAAAAAATGATGGAAGAATATGCCCAGCGGGAGTATGAACGCAAAACTACGGTGGATAGTACCGAGCGTGAATTTATTTTTGAGTATGACGGGTGGACTTTGCGCGGGAAAATTGACCGCATTGATAAATACCCAGATGGTACGTGGGAAGTTATTGACTATAAAACCGGGACGGATGTGGATTTAAGTTTGCCGGTAACGGACTCCTTGCAATTAGGCATTTACTGTGTGGGGGCCCGGCGTGCGTGGAATATGCAAAAGGGAAAAGCCACGTTTTATTTTACGGCTTTTAACCAAACGCAAAGTGCCAATTTTGATGAATTTGACGAAACAAAAATTTTAAACACATTTATTGAAACAGGAAAGAAAATAGAAGCACAAGATTTTACCCCCAACACGCAGTATTGTAGTGAGTGCGCGTTTAAAAACGAGTGTGAATTTTCTTCTTGTAAAGAGGAAGTATGACCCCGGCAGAAATTCTTAAAAAATCAAAACGCATTGTTTTTAAATTTGGTACCAATGCGTTAAGTACCGACAAAGGCGAGTTGGCGCTTTCGCGCTTGTACTCGTTTATGGAAGATTTAGCAGCCCTGCGTACACAAGGTAAAGAAATTATTGTGGTAACTTCCGGCGCGGTAGGCATGGGCAAACGCGTGTTAGGCCTGGCTGATGCTGACGGTGTTTCATTAAAACAAGCTTGCGCGGCGGTGGGGCAAATCGGGCTGATGAAATTTTATGAGCGCGGTTTTAAAGAGTTAGGCGTCGTGTGCGCGCAAGTGCTACTTACCGAGGACGATTTTGCCAGCCGTGCCCGTTATTTAAGCTTGCGCGATACGTTAAACCGGCTCTTAGAATTAGGATGTATCCCGGTTATCAACCAGAACGATACAGTTTCCACCAACGAGCTGCGCGGTTATAAAGACAAAGGGGTCAAAGTTTGTTTTAGCGATAACGACAAATTAGCTGCTTTGGTAACGGCGGGTATGGATGCAGACTTATTATGTATTTTAAGTGATGTGGAAGGCCTTTATAATGCAGACCCGCGCAAAAACAAACAAGCCAAACGTTTGGAAATTGTGCGCAAAATTTCGCCCGAAATTGAGGCCTTGGGGTTTTGTGCTTCTTCGCGCGGACGCGGCGGTATGAAAACAAAATTAGAAGCGGCCAAAATTGTGACCCGTTCCGGGGCAGCTATGGTCATTAGTTACGGGAAACAGACGGGTGCAATTAGTGCTTTGTGGGGCCCGCAGTATAAGGGAACTTTGTTTTTACCGACTGCCGATTTGCCGGGCCGCAAGTTGTGGTTGGCTTATGCGACCAACGTATCCGGCGGAGTACGTGTCAATGCCGGGGCGGTAAAGGCCTTGCAAGAGAAAGGTTCTTCGCTCTTGCCCATTGGTATTATCGGTGTGGCAGGGGAATTTGAACGGGGGGATGCTATTTCTATTTTGGACGAAAAAGACCACGAAATTGCCCGCGGACTTAGCAATTACTCCAGTGCGGAGTGTGCGAAATTAGCCGGCTGTTCTTCCGCCGATATTGCTAAAAAAATTGGGTCCAAAAACTATGACGAAGTAGTCCACCGGGATAACATTGTACTTTTATGAACGTAACAGAGTTGGCTCAGCGTGCCAAAAACGCCTCTTTTGTATTAGCTACGTTGCCTACTGAAGTTAAAGATACGGCTTTACGCAGCGTGGCGCAAGCGTTGCGCGCACATGCGGACGAAATTTTACAAGCCAATGCGCTTGATTTGCAAGCGGCTAATGCGGAAGTCGGCGCAGGTCGTATGAAACCGTCTTTGTATGAACGGTTGAAACTCTCCTCAGAAAAACTGGAAACTACCGTACGCGGTATGGAGGAGCTACTTAGTTTGCCTGACCCGGTGGGACTTATTTTAGAGGAAACGGAATTGGACGAGGGACTTGTGTTGCAAAAAATTTCTTGTCCTATTGGAGTACTGGGGATTATTTTTGAAGCCCGGCCGGACGTGATCCCACAAATTTGCGCGTTGGCTATTAAGTCCGGCAATGCGGCTTTGCTTAAAGGCGGCAAAGAGGCGTTACACACCAATACAGTACTGATGGAAACAATTTTAAATGCTTTGGGTACATTGCCCGGTTATCCGCAGGGTACGTTTGCGCTACTTACCTCGCGCGAAGAATCTGCCCAAATGCTTAAGGAAGATGCTTTTGTTGACTTGATTATTCCGCGTGGGGGAAGTGCACTTTTGGCATATGTTAAAGCAAACACCCGTATTCCCGTTTTAGGACATGCGGACGGGGTGTGCCATATGTATATTTCAGCTATGGCGGATGCAACCATGGCGTGTGCGCTAGCGATAGATGCTAAAACGCAATATCCCGCCGCGTGTAATGCGTTAGAAACGCTTTTAATAAATGAAAATTGGCCGGTGGAAAATCAGCAAAAACTTTTGCAAACATTGACGCAACACGACGTTACATTATATGGGGACGAACGTGTTGCCGCGTTGACTCCGGTGGCGGGGCCGGTGGAAAATTGGCATACGGAATATGGTGAAAAAAAACTTTCAGTTAAATTAGTATCCAATGTGCGGGAAGCTATTAGCCATATTAACACGTACGGTTCTCACCATACGGACGCAATTGTGACGCAAGATTCCCAAGAAGCGGAACTATTCTTAAACTTAGTAGATAGTGCCGGGGTATATCACAATGCTTCTACCCGTTTTGCAGACGGATACCGCTATGGGTTTGGGGCCGAAGTGGGTATTAGTACCGGCAAAACGCATGCACGTGGACCAGTGGGGCTTAACGGGCTTACGATTTACAAATATAAATTGCGCGGCAAAGGGCAAAAAGTGGCGGATTATGTAGGTCCGCAGGCCAAGCCTTTTACGCACAAAAAACGCGGAGGTTCAAAATGAAATTAGGGTTTATCGGTGCCGGCGAAATGGGGGGTGCGATTATCCGGGGCCTTTTAAAAACGGGCTTAAAAAAAGAGAATATTTTTGCTTCTGTGCGTACCCCCGAAAAAGCCAATTTACTGGCAGATACTTTAGGTATTGCCGTATATACGGACAATGTCCGCGTAATTACTGAGGCGGATTGTTTATTTTTAGCGGTTAAACCAGCGCAGATGCCGCAGGTCCTTGCTCAAATTGCCGGGTGCAATGTGTGCCCTAAACCGCTTGTCAGCATGGCGCTGGGGTGGAGTGTGGATAAAATAGCAAAAGTTTTACCGCATTGGCCCATCATCCGTATTATGCCCAACACGCCGCTTGCACTTGGAGAAGGGGTCACTCTTTTCCATTTTGCAACAGAAGTACCGCAACCGATGCGCATTGAAGTAATGAAATTATTTCAAAATATGGGTAAAACGTATGAAATACCTCTTGCCGTATTTGATGTTGCAACGGCGGTTTCCGGTTCCGGGCCGGCGTTTGTATATCATTTTATAGATGGTCTAGCTCGTGCCGGCCAAGCCCAAGGTTTAGACTCAACAACTGCGCGTGAACTGGCTATCCAAACCGTAATTGGGGCCGCCAAAATGGCTCAGCACGAGGAGGCCACCCCTGCACAGTTAGCACAAAAAGTAGCCACCCCTGGCGGATGTACTGCAGCCGGTATGGAAGTGCTGGTTACAAGCGACCTTAAAGAAGTTCTGCGCGAGGCAGTTGCCGCTACTACCCGCCGCGCACAAGAAGTAGCCAATTCTTAACATGAGTCACTTACTACTTGCTTTTATTCTCAGCTTTTTGGCCGGGGCCGCCAGTGCGGTGGGCGGGTTGTTGTCCTTTTTTATTAAGAAAGAAAATCTTTCTGCCTTAGCCATAGGGCTTGGTTTTTCTGCCGGCGTGATGATTTATGTTTCTTTTATGGAAATTCTGCCGCATGCTCAAACTGCACTTACGTCTTTATACGGCAGTTACGGCCCTGTCTTTACCGTTATTTTGTTTTTTGCAGGGATTGGACTAGCCTGGGGGGTGGACCGTTGCTTGCCACCTTTGCATGTGAAAGAAGATACCTTAAAACAGACCGCCAAACTCAAACAAACCGGTATTTTTACCGCAGTAGCACTAGCGTTGCATAATTTCCCGGAAGGGTTAGCTACATTTTTTTCAGCACTTGATAGTGTAACGCTGGGGTTTTCTATTGCGTTGGCGGTGGCAATTCATAATATCCCGGAAGGAATTGCAGTGGCACTACCGGTTTATCATTCTACCGGTAGCCGCCAAAAAGCATTTTGGGCCAGTGCCGTTAGCGGCATGGCAGAGCCGGTGGGCGCCGTAACGGGTTATTTTATTTTAAGTGCCGTATTACACGAAGCATTACTGGGTGTTTTGTTTGCCAGCGTAGCCGGGATTATGGTGTATTTGGCGTTAGACGAACTTTTGCCCACCGCACACGATTACGGACATGGGCACCAGGTAATTAGCGGCGTGATTGGCGGTATGGCTCTTATGGCTGTGGTGCTATTGATTTTTTAATCCATGAAAAACCCCGCCTTTTGTGGCGGGGCTTGCCCAGGAAATTGAGTTACAGCTGTGCCCACATAAAGGAAATAATCATTCCCAAGGTATAACTGGTTACATTGGTCATAATACAAAGCGTAGCCGAATCTTTAAGCGAAATATCTTTATAGTTAATGAAACGCACAAGCAGCGTTTCCAAGGCTACGCATGCAATCCACCATATGGCACTTTGTGCTACATAATGTACTAAAATTCCCCATGTTAAAGCAGCTGTTAATACATTGGCAATGGCCACCCCGTACAAAATAGTAAAGCGTTTTTTTGTGTACCAAATCCAAGCGGTTGCACAAAGCAATTCAAGTATTAAAATTAAACTTAATGCCCCCCAAGCTTGCGGTCGTTTCCACAAAGGTTCTTGTACCTGGTTTTCTGCCGGAACAATATACAGGCTTTGCGGCCCTACATAAACGTTGAATTGATTGATAAGATCTTCATCTATGGAAAACACATTACTTGAGACGGAAGTTCCGTCCTCAAAGGTGCTTACCAACCGGGCAAAAGGTGCAAAATCATACGCTACAGCGGTGCAAGTTTGTTCATTACAGTTCATGCGTTGGGAACCGTATGACCCTAGCGGCGTTTGCTCTAAACACAGACGGTCTTTGCAAAGGAGTAGCTCCGTAGCGGAATCTTTGAGCAAATGAGAGGTTTGCGAAGGGTACAAAAACGTAAATTGTGCTTCGGGCAGAGGGGAAACTTCGGCCCAAGCCATAAAGAAACAAAATAGAAAAGTAGTAAAAAGTAAAATTTTCTTCATAAAAAACCTCGTTATTTGGTATTATAACATTAAATAGACTTGAGGGGGAATAGAAATGTTTAGTAATCTGCAACTTCAAAAATATGCGGATGTTTTAATTTGGGCCATGCGCGCTGCGCGGCGTAACGGAACTTTTAAGAAATATGATAACGTTTTGTTGCGTACCGATATGGCTGCCGCACCGCTGGCTAAGGCCGTCTATACTAAATTGTTGAAACAACATTATAACGTGCTGTTGCGTTGGAACGCACCGGAAGATTTTACCACCACTTTTTATCAGTTGGCAGATAATAAGCAACTGGCTTATTTGCCGGTGGGGGAAAAAGAAATTCAGGGCAACATTAACGGTTTAATTGCGTTACATGCTCCGCAGGATTTAACCCATCTTAAGAAAATTGACCCGACTAAACTGGCTCAGAGTGCGGTGGCACGCAAACCCATACGCGAAATTTTGGACGTGCGTGAGCAAAAGGGGTTGTTCTCATGGACACTTTGCAATTATCCCACGCAAGAATTGGCTGCGCGGGCCGGGTTGTCCGTTAAAGAATATGCCAATCAAGTGGCGCGCGCCTGCTTTTTAAATGAAAAAGACCCCGTTAAAAAATGGCAGGAAGTTACCTGGCAAATTAACGAGATTGGCAAGTGGCTTTCGGCATTACCGATTAAAACCTTGCGCGTGCAAACCAAACATATGGATTTTGAAGTTTTATTGGGTGAAAAACGCAAATTTATTGCGGGGGGCGGGTGTAATATCCCGTCTTTTGAAATTTTTACTTCGCCTGATTGGCGTGGTACGCGCGGCATATATTTTGCAGACTTATCTTCTTACCGCAGCGGCAATTATGTAAAAGGCGTACGTTTGGAGTTTAAAAATGGCCGCGTGGTCAAAGCAGATGCTGAGCAAGGGGCTGACTTTGTACGCAAAATGCTCGCGATGGATAAGGGGGCCAGCCAAATTGGTGAGTTTTCACTTACGGACCGCCGGTTTTCCAAAATTACCAAATTTATGGCGGATATTTTATTTGATGAAAACTTTGGCGGAAAATATGGCAACTGCCACGTAGCGGTGGGCGCCAGTTATGCCGACACGTTTAGCGGCTCACAAAGCAAATTAGATAAAAAGATGAAAGAAAAATTGGGCTTTAACGATTCTTCGTTGCATTGGGATTTAATCAATACGGAAGATAAAACCGTGACCGTCACTCTAAAAGACGGTTCCAAGAAAGTAGTGTACGAAAAAGGTCAGTTTACCTATTAGTAGACTTGATTTTTGTAAAAAGACAACTATACTACAAGTATATTAAGAAGTGAAACTTCTAAAAGAGGTAAAGATATGAAAAAATTAGGGATTTTATTGCTTGTATTGGGAATATCTTCGTTTGCAGTTGCTCAAGCGGATGCAGATCAAGCAGCTCGTTTGGAGCAAACTTTAAATCGTTTGCAATCAAATAAACGCCAACATGAAGAAAATGTGTCAGGGCCTGCTATCAAATTATCCACACAAGGGCAAGCTTTTGTAAATCGGATATTAAACCAATTACAAAATGCCAAACGGGAAATACGGGAATTCCCTTATCCGCCTCAAGCAACGGATAAAAATCAGAAAGAACGTTTAGGCGCTATAGAGGATATTGCCGCTTCTTTAACAGTGGTGATGGATGAATACAATTCCGTACGCAAACGGGATGTGCTAGCGGCCCGAGTTGCCGGGGCTCGTATTGGAGCAGAGGTATTAGTTTCAAAGGATGGCAAAAAGTTTGGTGTGCAAGAATTTTTGCAGGACCATGAGGCTGAAATGGCAGATGCAGTCATGGTAGATGAGTTAGCAGCGGAGCTAAATCAGTTTGCCATGCAACTTGCGCAAGATGTGCGTTCTATGAATAAATAAATATTAAAAAGCCTATATAACCGTCCTTTCGGAACGGTTTTTCTACAAAGACCTATATAAAAGGCCCACCGTTTGGTGGGCCTTTTGGCCTATGGTATTTTTGCTTTAAGTTCCCTATACTATAAGTAAGAAAGCCCTAAAAGGAGGGGAAATTATGAAAAAAGTAATCGCGTTGTTTGGTGTGATGTTGTTTTCCGCTTCCGCGTTTGCGTTAAACGCTGTAGCGCAAGGTGACGAAGATTGTGCTAGCCAAAAGGAAGCCTTTGAGCAGTATGCGGCGGAACAAAAGGTTTCTTTTGTAGAACAAAACATCTTAATCAACATGGCCGACCCAATGGTAGGTATGAGCGATGAAGAGGCGTTGCCTTTAGCCGCTTGCTATGCTACCTTTGAGGTAAAAGGTGTGCCGTTTGTTAAGTTTGTGCGTGCCAATGCGAATATCTTCCCGGGGGATATTAGCGGGAAGGAAGCAGCTGAGTTGCGTAATTTTGCCGACCGCGTAGAAAGACTAAGCGCGCAAGCCAAGATTAACAACATAGCGGCTCAAGGAAATGTATCGCACACGGTGCAGTTTATTTTAATTAACTTTGCCGATCCGATGGCTAAGATGGAGGACGCACAAGCTGCCCCGTTAGCCAAGGCCTACAAAGGCTGCCAGGTAAACGGGCAACCTATGATGGAGTTTGTGCGCGTACACGCCAGTGAGTTTTTGGGTAATGTGCCCCAAGAATTAGATGCTTTTGTAGAACGTGTAAATAAACTGGCTAAATAAGTAGTTTTAAGTAAAATAAATACCGCCGCGGTTAACAAACCGCGGCGGTATTGCGTTTAAGAAGTAAATTTATAATTCTTCGTGCATTACTTTTAGCGTGGCTTTCTCTTTGGCTACCGGTAAACACTCTTGCACTTTGTAGTTTTTACCTTCTACTGCGGCGGAAATAGCGGCAATGTCGTTATCGTCTAATACTTCTTTATCGTAGGTGGTGCGGAACTGATATTCCAACCCGCTTTGGCGGATAAGGTCTATAGACTGGCGAATTACGGTAGAGTTGGCTTCTACCCCTGTAATGGCTGCATACTTGGTAAGCGGGGCCTTTAAGTCCATGGCAATAAAATCTACCAGTTTTTTGTCAATTAATTCTTTTAATACTTCCGGGCGGGTGCCGTTGGTGTCTAGTTTAATTTTATAACCTAGGGCCTTAATATCCGCCATAAAGCGAACTAAATCTTCTTGCAAGGTGGGTTCCCCACCCGATACAACAACGCCCTCCAAGGTACCTTGGCGGCGCTTCAAAAAGGCCATGATTTCTTCTTCGGGCATAGGTTCCTCAAATAGGTGGGGGTAAACCAACTCCGGATTGTGGCAATAGCGGCAACGGAAATTGCACCCTTGTGTAAATACAATTGCTGCCGGTCTGCCGGGAAAGTCAATTAAGGTAAACTTTACCAATCCGCCCAACTTCATGGAACCTATGCCTTAGAAAGGGGAGAATTATTTATCGCTGGCGCATTCGCAACCGCAGCTGCAGCCGCCTTCTACGTTTAAGGTTTTGCGCATGGAATATTCTTCTTTTTTACCTTTATTCCAGTTTTGCACCGGGCGCAAGTAACCCACTACGCGGGAGTACACTTCACATTTGGAGCCTTGTACTTTGCTCATTTCTTTTTTGAGGTCTGAAATTTTCGTTTCTACGGCTTGTCTTTCTTGTGCTGTCATAATTGTCTCCTATCAAGTATAATTTTTCAAGGGCGGGGAGCCGTGAAACTCCCTTCCCCTGATGGCTTAAGGCCAAATCTTATTTGCTATAGAGTTGCTCTTCTAACAGAGCAATTTTGCGTTGCAACTCTTGCATACGTTCGGCTTTACATTTGGGACATTCAAAATGTTCTCCCGCAATGTAACCGCATTTGGGGCATACGCTAAACGTGGGTGTGATTGAGAAATACGGCAACGTGTAGCGTTCACACACCGTCTTAATAAAGCGTTTCATGGCTTCTAAATCTTTGATGCGTTCCCCCGTAAAAATGTGCTGTACGGTACCACCGGTGTATTTGGACTGAATCGTGCTTTGTAAATCGAGCATTTCAAACACATCGTCGGTATAGTTGACCGGCAGTTGCGAGGAGTTGGTATAGAAAGGTTGATGCCCTTGCTTATACAAAGCCTCGTTGGCGCAAATAATTTCCGGGTAGCGTTCTTTATCCAGCTTAGCCAAGCGGTAGGAGGTCCCTTCCGCCGGGGTCGCTTCCAAATTGTAGTTATTGCCGGTTTCTTCTTGGAATTTAACCAGCGTTTCACGCATAAAGGTAAGCGTTTTTTCGGCAAATTTTCGGCCTTTTTCGGTACCGATGTCTTCACCAATTAAGTTAAGGGAGCACTCATTAAGTCCCACTAACCCGATGGTAGAGAAGTGGTTTTTCCAAAATTCGCCAAAGCGTTGGCGAATCGAGCGCAAGTAAAAGCTCATGTACGGGTACAAGTTACCTTTGGTAAAGCGTTCAATTACTTTGCGTTTGATTTCCAAACTGGTTTTGGCTACTTCCATGCGGTCCTTAAGGTTGGCAAAGAATTCGTCTTCGGTTTTGGACAAATACCCCAGGCGCGGTAAATTGATAGTTACTACGCCGATAGAACCGGTGAGCGGAGCCGAGCCGAACAAACCGCCGCCGCGTTTTCTAAGTTCGCGGTTATCAATACGCAAACGGCAACACATGGAGCGGGCATCTTCGGGGTTCATATCCGAATTAATGAAGTTGGCAAAGTACGGGATTCCGTATTTAGCTGTCATTTCCCACAGCGGTTCCAACTTGGGGTTAGACCAGTCAAAATCTTTGGTAATATTATAGGTAGGAATCGGGAACGTAAACACGCGGCCTTTGGCATCTCCGGCGAGCATAACTTCGCAGAAAGCGCGGTTAAGCATGTCCATTTCACTTTGGAATTCGCCATAGGTTTTATCCTGTAATTTCCCACCGATAATGACCGGTTGGTCCTTATAATAGGAAGGAACCGTCAAGTCCATGGTCAGGTTGGTAAACGGGGTCTGGAAACCCACGCGGGTGGGTACGTTTACGTTAAACAAAAATTCTTGTAAAGCTTGTTTCACTTCGTCATAGGAGAGTTTATCATAATAGATAAACGGCGCGAGCAGCGTGTCAAAGTTGCTAAAGGCCTGGGCCCCGGCACTTTCGCCTTGGAGCGTATAGAAGAAGTTAACTACTTGCCCTAAAGCGGTGCGGAAGTGTTTGGCCGGTTTACTTTCCGCTTTGCCAACTACCCCCGTAAAGCCACTAAGCAGCAAGTCTTGCAAGTCCCACCCTACACAATAGGCACCTAACAGGCCCAAATCGTGCAGGTGGAAATCCCCTTCGCTATGCATACGGCGTACATTTTCAGGATAGATTTTATTGAGCCAATACACTTTGCTAATTTCGGAAGAAATATAGTTGTTAAGACCTTGTAACGAATAACCCATATTGCTGTTTTCGTTCACTTGCCAGTCAATCTTTTGCAGGTATTGGTCTACTAAATCTACGTTAAATTTAGAAGAAATCTCACGCATGCGGGCGTGCTGGTCGCGGTACAAGATGTAGGCTTTGGCGGTTTTGTGGTAATTAGAGGTTAACAGTACATCTTCCACAATATCTTGCACGTTTTCCACGTTGGGGATCGTGTCCGAATAGAGTTGTTGGATAATGTTTACCGCGCGGATCGTTAGTTTTTTAGCGGTACTCTCGTCAAATTCGCCGGTAGCTTCAGCGGCTTTGGTAATGGCGTTGGTAATTTTTTTTGCATCAAAGCGTTCGGTAGTGCCATCGCGTTTAACGATGTGCGTGATAACTTCTGCGTTTTCCATAGTTTGCATCCTGAGTAAAAAATTGCCGCATAACGCGGTAATAAAGATTAAAACATAAACAAACTAAAATTGCAAATCTTTTTGCAAGGGCTACATTTATCGTCGGTAAAACGGATGTATAGAACTTTTCCAAAAACCTGCAAACAGCTTGTTAATAATAATTATTACTAATAAGCGCGCTCCTGTCAAATTTTTTGAGGACCTATATTTTTTTATATAAAAAATAAGCAAATCCAATTTTGACCTAGGCCCTGCCCGGGTTTATGGATTTTTAAAAATTATTTTTTACCGTCTAACACCATTTTCCCCCTTGACGGAAAGAACAAAAGTAATTACAATAATAAAAAAGACCAAACGGGAGGGAACTATGTTAGATTTTTACCAAATTTGTGCTTTAATTGCTACCGTAGCTTTTGTGGTACTGGTGGTGTTTGTAGTACGTGCCATACTACAAATTACCAAGACGGCCGAAGCCGCGGAGTATTTAGCGTTGACAACTGCTGAAAAAGTGGACAAAACCCAAAGCACATTTGAATTATTGGAAAAAGCATCCACGTTTGTAGATAGTGGAGTATATAAGACGCTTGCGATGGGAATTGATTTAGTGAAGAGGTTGCGTAAATAATTTAAGTGCACCATAAAACACCCCGCGCGCCCATACCGCGCGGGGTTCTTTTATATATTCTACCCCCTATGCTCAAGCTAGTTGAGCATTAAAAAACCTGCAGTCAAGTAAGTAGCAAATATCAGCCACAACCAGTACGGCCACAACATCAGTGCCGCTAATTTACTATGTTTCGCATAAGCCCGGTGCATAAAATACCCTTCGGCTAACATCAACACCACTACCGCTAAAGCCAACGATAGATTGTGTAGTCCAAAGAATACCGGTGTCCAACAAGCATTTAGTGCTAATTGAATCCCCAGTAACCACAGGGCCATGTGATGCTTTTCCTCTACCCCCCGATAGAAAATAAGGGCCGTTGCTACCCCCAACATTAAGTACAATACCGTCCATACCAACCCAAAAATCATATCCGGCGGTACAAGCGGTGGCTTAGTCAGCGTGTGATACCACGTCATATTCGGGTCCACAAACGGCATGCTGACTAGCATAGGCAGCTGACACAGCGCCAGCCACAATACTACTTTTAGTAGGCGTGTTATCATTTTCATACACTGTTAGTGTGGCAAAATAAAAAATCTCTGCCCAGGGTTAAAAATTGATTAGTTGCGTTTGTGTGTGAGGTGTTAAAAATGGTAAAATACCTGTAAGCATTTTTGTGAGGAATTATATGGACACCAAACTCATTTCCGACGTAACTAACTGGATGAAAACCACTGATTTAGCTGAATTTTGCTACGAGCAAAACGGCAATTGTATTGAAATCAAAACAGAGGAAGCGTTGCCGGAACCTGCCCAATATACCTGTTCACTTACCGCAGTAACCGCGCCGGCAGTAGGCATTTATCACATGGCGGACAAAGGTAAAAGTTTAACCTTAACCGAAGGCCAAACGGTGCGGGAAGGGGACGCTTTGGGGCTGGTGGAAACGGTTTCCAAAAAGCATGCTCTTACGGCTCCCGTCGGCGGGAAATTGCGTAAAGTAATCGCCCAAGAAGGCGGTGTGGTTGAATTTGGTTTGCCGCTATTTTTTATTGAGAAATAAGTATGCCTAATTTAGTAAATATCACTCCTTTCCACAAAGTTTTAATTGCTAACCGCGGCGAAATTGCCTTGCGTGTCATTCGTACGCTTAAGGAAATGAATATTAAATCCGTAGCGGTATATTCCGAAGCAGACCGCAACAGTTTACATGTGCGTATGGCCGATGAGGCCATTTGTATCGGGGCCGCTCCGTCTTCTATGAGCTACCTGGATATTGATGCCCTTGTAACAGCTGCCAAAGTTACTCACGCCGATGCGGTACACCCGGGTTATGGGTTTTTATCTGAAAATGCAGATTTTGCCAAGGCCGTTACTCGGGCCGGTATGGTGTTTATCGGTCCCACCGCACAGGCGATTGAAATGTTAGGGGTTAAATCAACCGCACGTGAAATTGCCATTAAAGCGGGGGTGCCGATAACCCCCGGGTCTAACGGAATTGTGGGTAAAAATTATCATGCAGTAGCCAAAAAAATCGGGTTTCCGATTATGATTAAAGCTACGTTGGGCGGCGGCGGCAAAGGAATGCGCGCTTGCTTTAAAGAAGAAGATTTGGACCTTATGATGAAGACCGCGCAAGGGGAAGCCCGCGCCAACTTTGGCGATGACCGTGTCTATTTTGAAAAACTCGTTTTAAATCCGCGCCATATTGAAGTGCAAGTGGCTGCCGATAACTATGGTAACGTGGTTGCTTTTGCCGAGCGCGATTGCAGTATGCAACGGCGGCATCAAAAACTGGTGGAAGAATCCCCGTCCCCGTTTGTAGATGCTAAAACCCGCCAAAAATTGCAAGAGGCAGCTGCTAAGCTTATCAAAGCGGCTAAGTATTGCGGGGTGGGTACGGTGGAATTTTTAATGGCGCCCAGTAAAGAATTTTATTTTATGGAAGTGAACACCCGTCTACAGGTGGAACATCCAGTAACAGAAGCGGTGTGTGGGCAAGATTTAGTTAAAATGCAAATTCAAATTGCCCAAGGCGAACCTTTAACGCTGACGCAAGCCCAGGCCGGCAAAGTGCGCTGCCACGCTATTGAGCACCGCATTAATGCGGAAGATAGCGCGCATAACTTTATGCCTTGTCCGGGTACGCTGACGGAGTGGATCCCGGCCGGCGGTTTAGGCGTGCGCGTAGATAGCCATATGTATAGCGGGTACACGATTCCCAGCTATTACGATAGTTTAATAGCTAAACTCATTGTAACGGCGCCAAACCGCGAAAAGCTACTCAAACGCAGCGAACGTTGCTTAAATGAATTTGTGATTGGGGGCGTAAAAACAACCATTCCTTTCCACCAAAAAATTCTAGCCAACGAAGATTTCCGTCTGGGAAATACGGATACCGGGCTTATTGAACGGATGATGAAACAAGATGAAGGCAAAAAATAAAATTGTTTCTTTGCGTGCTTTAAAAACCAAGTTGGCCGCTGCGCGTAAGGCGGGCCAAAAGGTTGTGTTTACCAACGGTTGTTTTGATATTTTACATGCCGGGCACGTGAGTGTTTTGGAATTTTCACGCAGTAAAGGCGATATTTTAGTAGTGGGTCTTAATAGTGACGATTCTGTACGCCGTCTCAAAGGGCCAACGCGCCCTGTAAATAAACAAGCGGACCGCGCGTTGGTGTTAGCGGCGCTAGAGAGTGTTTCGTACGTGTGTATTTTTGATGAAGATACACCGTACAATTTAATTAAGTCCGTCCGACCTGATGTGTTAGTGAAGGGCGGCGATTATAAGCCTAGTGAAATTGTCGGGCGTGAATTTGCCGGTAAAGTAGTGCGTTTTGCTTTGTTAAAGGGACGCAGTACCACCGGGATTATTAAAAAAGTAAGTAGCAAGAAGTAATTTAGTCCACGAGGAAAATATGTCTGATATTTTTGAGAAGTGTTACAACTATAAAGATGCCAAAATAGCCATGCGTATGGGTATTTATGGCTATTTCCAACCAATTGAGTCTGCACAAGGGCCCGAAGTAGTGTTGGACGGTAAAACCTACATCATGGCAGGTTCTAACAACTATTTAGGCCTGGCCAATGACCCGGAGATGAAAAAAGCTGCTTTAGAGGCGGTGCAAAAATACGGTACGGGTGTAGCAGGCAGCCGTTTATTAAACGGAAACACCAAATTAGCTGACGAGTTGGAACAAAAAATTGCCAAATTTAAAGGCAAACAAGCCGGGCTCATTTTTGCTACCGGATATCAAATGAATTTGGGGGTTGTTTCTTCTCTTATCAAAAAAGGGGATTATGCCATTGTAGATAAATTGGACCACGCCAGTATTTTGGATGGCGTTCGCTTATCAGACGGCGAAATGGCCCGCTTTAAACACAATGACCCTGCTGATTTGGAACGTGTCATTTCTAAACTTCCCGCCGAAGCCGGCAAGCTCATCATCGTGGACGGTGTGTTTAGCATGGAAGGGGATATTTGTCCGTTACCGGAAATTGTAAAAATCGGTAAGAAATACGGGGCCCGCATTATGGTAGACGATGCCCATGCTACGGGGATTATCGGTAAGACCGGGCGCGGTACATGCGAATACTTTGGATTAGAAAACGGAGAAGTGGACCTCATTGTGGGGACCTGTTCCAAGACGTTTGCCACCGTGGGTGGTTTTGTAGTAGGGGACGAAGAGATTATCCACTACATGCGCCACAATGCCCGCAGCCAAATTTTCTCGGCCTCTATGCCGCCGGCTTGTATTGCTTCTATCTCCAAAGCGGTGGATTTGATTTCCAATGATACTTCCCGCCGCGACAATCTGTTCCGCTTGACGGCCTTGCTTAAAAAAGGGTTGGAAGATTTAGGATATGATTTGGGTACCAGTACAACGCCTATTTTGCCGGTGCATGTAGGCAGCAACGAGAACTGCTTTAAAATGTGGCGCGCCTTACATGAAATGGGTATTTTTGCTAACCCAGTCGTCAGCCCCGCGGTGCCGCCCGGCCGTGCACTGATCCGCTTGACGTTAATGGCAACACATACCGAGGCACATGTGCAGAAGATTATTGATAGTTTTGCTACTGCAGGCCGTGCCATTGGGCTCATTAAATAGTCTATAAGCCCCGCGCTTTAAGCGGGTTTTTGCAAGGAGGGATTATGGTGGAAATTAAAGAAATTACGTCAAAAGACCTCAATGCTTTTATTGACTTTCCGTTTGAACTCTACAAAGATGACCCATACTGGGTGGGGGAACTCAAAGCAGAAACCCACAAATTATTGCGGGCAGATAACCCCTTTTGGCGGCATAGTACACGCAAGCTGTTTATGGCTTACGAAGGTGGTAAACCCGTCGGGCGCCTTTGTGTGCTTGTAAACCGTAAATATAACGAGTATCACCATACTAATTTGGGCTTTTTTGGTTTTTTTGACTGTATCAATGACGATGCGGTTGCAACGGCCTTATTCAAGGTGGGGGAAGCATATTTGCGCGCACAAGGGGTAACTACGGTGCGTGGCCCGGCTAATCCTTCCAGTAACCATACTTACGGGCTATTGGTGGAAGGGTTTGATTCTATCCCCGCTATTATGATGCCCTATAACTATCCCTATTATGCGGACTTAATTGAAAAAGCTGGTTTTTCCAAAGCCAAAGATTTATTAGCTTTTAAGCGCAGTAGGGATGACCAATTTTCTCCTCGTTTTCTAAAAATATGTGAACGATGTGAAAAAAAAGGCGGCATTACTTTACGTCGTCTTGATCTTAAAAATTTAGAGAAAGAAGCCGAAATTATAAGAGAAATTTATAACAAAGCCTGGAGTGAAAACTGGGGCTTTGTACCGCTAGATGCACAAGAAATGCAAGATATTGTACGCGAATTAAAACCTATTGTGCGTTTAGAAGGAACGTGTGTATTAGAGGAAAATGGAGTGCCGGCTGGCTTCTACATTTGCATTCCCAATATGAACCGGGTACTTAAAATTTTGCGCGGTAGTTTGTGTAACCCCTGGCGTGTGCTTAAGGCCTTGTGGACTTGGAAAAGGATTAAAGATGCCCGGCTTATCATGTTAGGCGTCTTACCGGAATTTAGGAAACGTGGAATTGACCTTATTTTAATTAAGCACATTGTTACGCATGGAGTAGCTGTGTGGGACTGGGCAGAGCTTTCTTGGGTGCTTGAAGACAATGTGGGGATGCTACGCGGGATAGAAGAGTGCGGGTGTCACCCGTACAAGCGCTACCGCGTATATGAAAAAACGTTATAATTGATTTCTTCAATAAATAAAACCCCTAGTATTTCGCTAGGGGTTTTTGAGTATTGGCAAGATATTATTTTTTGGCAGCTTGTTCGGCGCGGACTTTTTCAAACAAGTTATCCGCTGTTGCGCGTTGTAAGAAAGCTTCCCATTCCGAAGGGGTCATTTCAAAATCGTCCATAACGATATAAGAAATTTCTTGAGCTGCTTTTTTCATATCTTTTTTCTGTTTAATGTATTCGTTTTCCAACTCTACATAACGGTTGGCAATGGCATAATCTATTTCCGCTACACTATAGCCCGGTTTCTGTTCAGCCGGGGTAGGGGTTTGCAGAGAATTGGTATCCGTAACAGGAGTCGCTGTTTGTTCGGGTTGTTGTTCGGTCGATTGCGTTTGAGCATCTGCGGCGGCTTCTTCAGTATTTTCGGGTTGCTCGGCCGATTGTTCTTCTACAGCTGTTTTAGCGGGTTTTTCCTCTTGGTGTAAAGGTTGGTCTCCTTTGGGGGTAAGCAGTTCGCTGTGGTTTTGTTCTTTTGGCACAAAGGTAGGTAACTTTTCTGTGGAGTTTACCACTTTTCCGCTCATTAAGTTGGAACAAGCAGAGGGGTTTACAATAAAGTAAATGCTTAAAATAATGCACACTAAAATCAGGGTTTTGAGTAAAATTTTAATCATAATATCTCCTTGTGATTATAGCTTACAAAATTTTGGGCAGTTTGACAGGGGTCCTTTGGCCTATACGAACCTAGGTCCTTTAGTTGGAGTCTGTCAAGCGGCTGACCGGTAAAATCGGGGTTTGCGGGGCGGGAGGAGTCGGTAAACCGGCAGGAGTCTGTTGGAGTTGTTGGACACTTTGTTGAAATTGCGGATTGGAAAAGATTTCGTTAATTTTGGCGGCAAATTCTTTATTATTTAAATGTTTTTGAACTACTTTTACAATTTGTGGATTTTCTTGTACCAGTTGCGCCAAATTTTGGGAACTTAAATCAGCTAAGTTTTGTATTTGCCCTTGGGTAGCAGCTTGTAAATCTTGATTGAAAGATTTTAAATCGGCATCAAAATCTTGCGTAATAGAGAATAGAGTAGATTGGGCCTGTTGCTGTTGGGTAGCAGTGTCCGGGGGAGTATCCTCTAAGTAAATTTGTGGATATTGCGGTTGGTATTGTACCGGGTCTTGCATGGGAGTTACTTGAGGAGCCGCCAAAGAGAGCGGCTTATGCTGAAAAGAAAAAGGCTCCGTCGTTGCAAGCGCGGCGGCATCTTGGGCTTCTTTATATTGTTTCCATTTTTCATGCAGTCGGGCCGCACCCATATACAAGAGTGCGGACACCATCACTGCAATTAAAGCATAACTGGTTTTAGACATGTTTATTTAACGTCTATAACTTCAATATCAAACACCAAGACAGAATTGGCCGGAATCGGGCCTACCGGACGGTTGCCATAGGCAGTATCGGCCGGGCATACTATTTTGGCCTGGGAACCGGGTTTCATTTGTTGTAATGCTTTAGTCCAGCACGGTACAACGTCGGTTAAACGCGTGGTAAAGGCTTGCCCGCGATCCCGTGAGCTATCAAATTTGGTGCCGTCAATAAGCGTGCCCGTATAGTGTACGGTGACGGAATCATCGGCTTTAGGGTTTTTACCCTTGCCGGCTTTAGATAATTTGATCATGGCTCCGTTGTCTAGTACTTTCACGCCTTTTTCTTTTTTGAAGTTTTCCAAGTATTCTTGCTGGGCGGCTTCGCGCTTTTCGGAAATACGACGGGCGTCCTCTTGGTATTTTTGGATAATCTGCGGTTTGTATTTTTCTACATCGGTTTGGGCGGCTTTATTAAGTAAACTGTCACGCATTCCCTGGGAAACGGCTTTGTAATCGTTTTCGTTATCTAAAATAAGTTGTTTTTTAAGATTATCCCCTAACAAAAACCCTAAGGAATAAAGCATTTTATTGCGCTCTGCCGGATCGTTAGCGGCGGGGGCTGCCTGGGCCATAACCCACAAAGGGGCGAAAAATAAAGCGAATATTGCAAGTTTTTTCATAGTAATCTCCTATTTTGTTTTTAAATAATTTTCTAACCGTGTAGAAATTTGAGTAGCGGTTTGTTCTCCTACCGCTTGCATACTACGGCGCAGGGAATCTTCCATGCGGCTAGTGCCGGCGCGCTCGTGCACGTTAAAGCGAGAGAAAGTAACCCCGCGTTGCGTATCCACTAAACTAATGGTGGCGCCGCTAGAACACCAGATAAGTCCATCTACTTTTTTAGAGGAATAATTATCTACTTCTGTTTCAATTTTCACAGAGAGCACTTGGTCCGGGTCGGTTTCGTCCACAACTCCTAAGCCCATTTTATTGAGGGCATCTACCACGTAAGTTACTAACACCCGGCTTTCCACTCCTTCCACATCCACGCCCACAAGAACCGCAGCCATTTTTTCTTTAAAAATAGTTTTGTAGGGGGCAAACGTTTCCGGCATATAACTGGAACGGTCCACCTGTAAAAACTGGTAGGTGTCGTTTAGGGCTAAACGACGTTCTACAAGGGGTTGCATTTTGTAGGCCACTTTTAAGTCCCACAGAGGGTCTGCCGGCGTGGCAAATTGACTGGCTAAACCGGCAAGTTGGGCATCGGCCTGGTTTAAAAGCGGTACGAGCACAGCGTTGGCTTTGTTACGTGGAAGTACGGACAAAGCAAAATAATGCTTTTGCCGAGATTGTTTATCTTTCCATACTTTTTCTACCTTGGCATTTGCCATGAGGTCTTCAATAATATCTTGCCCGGACGCAGGCGTATGTTGCAAAATTTCTTGTTGCATTTGTTTAGTAGCATGGGCAGCGGCTTCTTGTTTTGTATTGGCTTCCCCTGCCACTAGGTAATACCGATCGGCATCATATTTGGACATTTGATAACTGACCGTATTTTTGTTCAGTCCACCGCAAGCCACTAACGCAAAGGGCAATACGGATAGGATGAGTTTTTTCATAATTTACCTCTCAATATGCGGTACGGTGGTGCAGGAAAACTCGCCCTGCTTTGGGTACCGTTACATTTTCAAAAGTGTGTTGCTTTATAATATTACCATTGCTGTCTGTAAGAAGCAATTGAATATTTTGCGTACCGGGAGGAACAAAAGCACGCGTCATATAAATTTGTGCAGGCAACGTAAACCATTGGCGTGTATCGGCTTTTTCGGTAGCGGCACTTAATAAACTAACAGCCATTTCCGCCAGCCAACCCGAAGAACCGTAGCGGTCACTCTCACTCCCGCTTCCGTCTACTGCGTGGCGTGCCTGTACGGCGGCCACCCGTTTAAGTACGGCCCGCGTGGCCAAACGAAACCAAATGCCGGGTAACTTTTCTCTCAAATCTTGCTCTACAAGCTCGCTTACGTCCGTCATTTTTTGCATGGCAAAACGTTGCCCACCAATTACCGCGCTAGAGCCGGTGATGTGATACGGTTGGCTTTCCAATACCGGATAGGCAACCGTTACTGCCGAACCGGTAAGGCCGGCACTAATGGCGTTTTCTACTTCCGGTGCAATGGGGCTTTCCCCTTCTACCGGACTGTCTGCCAGGATAAGTGCCCGATGCCAGGCCAGTTGGATGGTTTGGCTCTTTTTAAGGGGAATTTTACCGACGTAATGCAAGATAATGACCTCTGCGTAATCTTGCCAATTAGATGGAACGGAAAAATTGGGTTTGGTCCACCCGTGCTTTGCATAAGCGTTTAAGGCGTTGGTACGGGCGATACGCGCATCGGAAAGTTCCCCAGTAGATTCAAAAATAAGGCTTGCCATGTACTGCACAAAAGGGTCGTCATTGTATCCGCTCTTTTTATCTGCGCGTAAGTGGTCTAAGAAGAAAACGGCTTTGCGTGCTTCTACTCCGGCGGACATAATATCGTTTTGTTGTAAAAAGTTCATAGCGCGGTAAAAAAAAGTAAGAGCCGTTTCGTAATTGGCGGCGTAATAAGGGGTCGTTAAATCGTTAATGACAAATCGTGCGGCAGAGGCAGAAACGCTTTTGGTGTAAGAATCGGTGATGTGTTGTTGCGCACTGGCAAATAAAATATCACTTTGCGCAAAGTCCTGGGCATCGTGCAGTAAAGCTCCCAGGTCTAATTCATAGAGAAGTACGTCCCGCTTGCCATAGTTGTTTTTGGCTTTGGCGTTGACGTAATCTGCAGCTTGTCCAAAATTGCCTTGAGAGGCCAGTTTATTTACTTCGTACTTATAGCGCAAAGAAGGCGCTCCGCAGGCGGAGCACAAGACAACCGCACCGATTGCTAAAAGCGCCTTCTTGGTCATAATTAGAACGAAACTTTGCTACGTTTTACGTATTTTTTAATTTGTTTTTGACCGTTCCACACAATTTGGTTCGTTTCAATGTTGATAAGCTTTAAGTTAGCTTGGTAGAAAACGACGGCTTTACTGCCAGCTTGGTCTGCCACGCTTTGCAGCACTCCGCTAAGCATAAAATCAGCCCCGACTTCTTGTCCAAAAGCTTTCCGGGTAGCTTCGCTGGCAAATTCGTCTTGTTCCAAGCGTTCATTGCGTACTTCGCCGCGTTCTTCTTTGGAGGCTACAAATTCCACCTTGCCAGAATTGATGAGCGCGCGTTGCATCTCTTCCACAAACACTTGTGTATTGATGTGTTCCATGGTTTTGTTGGTAACCGTTCCCACAATGACCACCGGTTCCTTGCCTTTGCGGGTTAAGAATTTAGTGTACCAACCGCTGTTTAAACAGTCAGTAATCATTTCTTGGGCGACCATTTGGGCGTCCGTATCGTTCCAACCGCCGCTTACATCTTTAACCAAATTGGTTTCTATGCGTTTCACCTTGGGCGAACAGGCAAACACAAGTGGCAAAGCCAGTAAAGCAATCAATAATTTTTTCATAATTTCTCCTTTTTAAATTCTGTCACTTTATTGTAACAAATTAGACTCGTTTTTTATTGCATCCGGGCACACAAATCTTGCCCGGCCCAATCATTTTCCGGATGGTGACAGGTAACGTTCCCAACTGAGATATTTACTTCCAACCATACGGGTAATTGTTTATGGGAGACCCGGATTATTTCATTTTCTTGCAACTGATAGATATAGTCGGGGCAATCCAAGTGAGGGCCTTGCCCGTTGTTTATCGTCGGACAGGGGAGGGAAACATTCAATTGACGAAATAACGGTGTATATTGCCCATGTTGTTGCTTATAAGAGCCTTCGGCAAAAGCCAACGCGCGACCGAGTTCAGCAGCACGGTTAAGATGTTTGCCGTTGCGGTACTTGGCGTATTGAGGCCAGCTGAGTGCAAAACAAAAAGCCAACCCAATGAAAATAGCTAGAACGGTTCTATAAATAGACCCTTGTGTGGAATGAAGCATTTTTCCTCCTCATAAGAAAATAAAAAGTAATATAAAATAAACGCCCATTAAAATAAGCCCGGTGGGTACGGCTACACGGGCCCATTCCCGGCTTTTGATACCTAATTTTTCAGCTGCTACAATGTTGGGTAAATTCCCTTGTAAAAGCATGCTGCCAAAAGCGGCTAACCCGATAATCATATAAATAAGGTCTGTAGAAGAAATAGTGGGCACAATCTCAATGGCGGCTAACGTAGCATTGTCAATAATTACCGAAACGGCATTTGCTAAAAACAAGACCTTTCCGCCTAAATGGGTGATAGTGCTTTGCGCTAACGGACGTAACCCTGTACTGATAAGGGTGAGTGCTGCCACAAACATGTAAATATGTAACGTGCGGCGCAAAATAGAGGAGTAATTTTCTTTGTCTTCGCGGATATGCATTTGCATAGTGGTTCCGGCATGGCGGGCCGCATATCCCGCTGCTACGGAAAGGCCGCAAATGGCCGGGGCAATCCAACCAAAAAAATGACGTAGTAAAAAGAAGAAATCTGCATGGTGCGGCGGACCGGAGAGCGCATTATTGATAACGAGCCCCATGGGCTCGGCCAGCGGGGTAAGCACAGCCCCCAGCCCTATAGCATAACAAGCAAAGACGGTAATTTTTACGGTGGTATTGTGTTCTAGGTTAACTACTTGGAGTACCTCGGCTAAAATAAGGGCAGCCACTGTAACACTTACCAAAGAGGAGCCCAAGCCAAGTATAAAAACGAGCAGCGCAAAACTGTACCGGGGTTCCAATGTGCGGAAAAAGGCAAATAAAATGCGAAAAATATAACGGGAATAATTGTTGAAAATTACGCTGACTACTACTACAATAAATGATACGTATACCGGGGCAGCTAATGTTTTATGTATCAGTTCGCCACTCCATTTTCCACTAATGGTTACCGCGGCTGCCCCAATAGCCAATAGAAAAAGTTCCAAATGGCTTTCCGCCCAGCGCGAAACAAGCGGCATCACCAGCAGATGCAGGGCAACAATCCCCAGTAAAATATTCATCCATAACGGAACTTGCGGTAATGCGGTTTCCATAATTATATTTTAGCAAAATAAGCGCATTGAGCCCAACTCTCGTTTTTTAGTACAATATACAAGTCAGTTGTTTTAGTTTACAAGGAGAAAACATGAAAAAAGTATTATTAGCTGTATTCGCCATTGCCATGACCCTGTCTTGGCCGACTAGCGCCAACGCTGCCGACAACTGTGGTTGTGCTGATACGGACGTAGCTTGTATCAATAATTGCACATTGTCTAAAGTAAATGCGTTTAAGCAAAACGTGCAGAACAAACGTGCCGAATTGGCCAAACAAGCGCAAGCCCAAGCTGATACCGACGTAAAAGCCCAAGCCAAAGCCAAAAAGGAAGAACTCAAAAAACAAGCCGCTGCTAAAAAAGAAGCACTCAAAGCTAATGAAGCCGATGCTAAAGCCCAAGCTAAAGCTAAAAAGGAAGAGCTTAAAAAACAAGCCGCTGCTAAAAAAGCGGCACTAAAAGCCAATGAGGCCGATGCCAAAGCGTTAGCTAAAAAAACCGAGGGTAATTTCAAAAATCAAACCGCGGCGCAAAAAGAAGCTATGAAAGCTAATGCCGAAGATGCCAAAGCATTAGCCAAACAAGCTAAAGCCGATGCTAAAGCACAAGCCAAGGCTCAAGAAAAAGCTCAAAAAGAAGCTGCCAAAGCTAGAAAAGCCGA
This sequence comes from uncultured Elusimicrobium sp., assembly GCA_902767385.1. Lineage (GTDB taxonomy): Bacteria > Elusimicrobiota > Elusimicrobia > Elusimicrobiales > Elusimicrobiaceae > Avelusimicrobium. The sequence continues at coordinate 14,616 of CACXHA010000040.1, read as the reverse complement.
AGCCAAACAAGCTGCCAAAGAAGCCAAGGAAGCTTTAAAAGCAGAAAAAGAAGCTTGGAAGAACTTATCCAAATAAGTTTAGGTTTGTTAAGTACAAAAAATCCCCGCCGTTAGAAGCGGGGATTTTTTATGCAAACAATGAAACTATTTTAGTTTAATTTTACTCATCATATCATACATGATGATACTAGCGGCGGCGGAAGCGTTTAAGCTATCTACGTTTCCTAATTGTTTTTGTGGAATGGAAACAATTTCATCACAATTTTCGGCCGTTTTTTCGCGGATACCAAACCCTTCCGAACCGATTACCAATACGGCGGGGGAGTTGTATTGCACTTTATGAATCGGTTTGCCGGTCATATCGGCACCGTAAATCCAAAAACCCTCTTCTTTCAGATCCGTAATGGCGGCAGAGAGGTTGGCCACTTCCACTAAATTGATATTTTCAATGGCCCCGCAGGCTACTTTATAGACAGCGGGTGTAATCCCAACGGTGCGGCGGTTGGGTAAAATAATCGTAGAAAACCCCAAACAGGCAGCGCTGCGGATAATAGCACCTAAGTTTTGCGGGTCGGTCATTTCGTCCACGGCTAGCCAAAGTTCGTCTTTCTTACCGTCTGCCTCATAAATAGCGGTGGAGAGTTTTAGAAGTTTAACAGGCTGAACTTTGGCCAGTATGCCTTGGTGATTGGCGTTGCCGGTTAAACGGTCCAAGACTTTATTTTCAATACGGTCAATGCGTACATTGGTCCGTTTGGCCAAACGGATAATTTCTTCTACGATGCGATGCCCGGCTTTACTATCGGACACATAAAGTTGGGTCACGTTGCGCTTTTTACTTTTAAGTGCTTCCATGACCGGGTGGATTCCGTAAATAATGTCTTGGTTATCTTGCATCCAATTCCTCCCGGGTGTTTAACCAATCTCAGCTGAACCAAAGCTCATGCCTACTTCCAAGGCGGCTTTTACTTCGGCCCCATGCGGGTCCACTCGTTTTAAATGGGCAATCGCGTCCGCTATTTTCACTTCTGTCATGCCGAAATTTTTAAACGAAGCCATAGAGCCAAATTTTCCTTCTACAACCATATCTAGTGCCTTGGCCCCGTACAAGGTAGAAAGCCAACGGTCAAAAGCAGTGGGAGTACCGCCGCGTTGGGTGTGCCCTAGTACACACGCGCGCGACTCAATGCCGGTGTGTTTTTCAATCATATCACTTAATTTGTAAGCAATTCCACCCAAACGGATAGCGTCGGTACTGCCGGCTACGGTACGGGCTACGGCTAGTTCCCCTTTTTCGTTCTTGGCTCCCTCGGCAGCTACTACAATGCTAAAATTTTTGCCTCGGCGTTTACGATTTAAGATGTAGTTTACAATTACTTCATCGTTGTACGGAATTTCGGGGATTAGTACAATGTCGCCGCCACCTGCTAAAGCGGAACGCAACGCAATCCACCCAGCATAGCGGCCCATGGTTTCCACAATCATCACGCGGTGGTGGGACTGAGCGGTGGTGTGTAAACGGTCAATGGCTTCGGTAGCAATGTGTAAAGCCGAATCAAACCCGAAAGTTTGGTCGGTAGCGTCTAAATCGTTATCAATGGTTTTAGGTACCGCTACAATAGGCATCCCCAGTTCCACAAATTGCTGGGACATATGCAAGGTCCCGTCCCCGCCGATGGTAATTAAAGCATCCAGTTCGCGCTCTTTAAAATTATGTAAAGCTACCGTAGAAACATCGCGCGGTTTTTCCGGTGAGCCGAAGGGGGCCAACGTGTACTTAAAGGGGTTAGCGATATTACTGGTACCTAAAACAGTGCCACCCAACGTTAAAATACCGGAGACCGTTTCATTGGTAAGTTTAAAAATATCATTGCGTACCAGTCCGTCAAAACCGTTACGCACGCCAAAAACTTCAATCCCTTGGCCGAGTGCGTTTTTAGCTACGGCGCGTACTACTGCATTTAAACCGGGGCAATCGCCGCCGGCGGTTAAGATTCCAATCCGTTTAATGGTCATATTTTTCTCCTAATTGATGCGGATATACCACTTTACGCGTGGTGCGGTCCCGCAGTGTTTTCACGCGGAAAGCTACACTGTCAATGACCCAACTGGGGGTGGAAGCCCCCGCTGTAATAAAAATCTTTTTTGCCTCTACTACTTCTTTTTCGTTTAGTTCGTCTTCCGTTTCTACGTGCTGCACGTGCTTGCATAAGCCGCGGCAAAGTTCTGCCAAGCGGGCGGTATTGGCACTATGTTTGCCGCCTACTACAATTACCAAATCCGCATTTTGGGCTTGCTCCATCGTTTCTTTTTGACGGTCTTTAGTAGGTTGGCAAATGGTGTTGGAAATTTGGCAAATATCCGCGTGTTTTTTGATTTCTTCTGCTAGTTCATAAAACACACTTTCCTGTTGGGTGGTTTGGCTGACCACGTTTACTTTGTCAAAGTGAGGAAGTGCCCGAGCTTCTTCTAAAGAAGAAACTACATGACAGCGGTTTTGGGCGTAACCCATTAACCCGATTACTTCTGCATGCTCTGCGTCCCCAATGATAACGGTGTGATAGTCTTGTACGGCATATTTGGCAATAATATTTTGGGCATGTTTTACAAGAGGACAAGTAGCATCTACCACGCTCATCTCGCACGCTTCTAGTTGACGTTGTAAATCCGGTGTAATCCCGTGGGCGCGTATGACTAACACGCCTTGTTTATCCGTGGCTTCTTCGGGTTTGTTGATGGCGCGGATGTCTTTCATTTCCAGCATAGAAGTTACTTGCTTGTTATGAATAAGCGGCCCCAATGTGTAAATGGGTTTTTTGTGAGCTGCTTCTAAAGCAACCACTTGGTCAATTGCGTGCTTCACCCCCGGGCAAAACCCGGCAGATTTAGCTACAAGTATATCATCTTTTTTTGCCATATTTATATTATAGAAAATATGATTGCTCTTGCGGGGATTATAATATCATCATGCTATCGCCAAAAGAGTAGAAACGGTACTTTTTTTCCACCGCTTGCAAATAAGCCTGATAAATAAAATCTTCCCCGGCAAAAGCAGAGGTCATACACAAGGGGGTAGAGTCCGGGAAGTGAAAATTGGTAATCAAACAATCAATGGCCTTGAATTTATAACCCGGATAAATAAACAAGTCTGTCCATTTTTTCCCTGCGTGTGTGATATGATTTTCGTCTGTGAAACTTTCCAGCGTGCGGGTGGAAGTAGTGCCGCAAGAAAAAACCCGTTTGCCTGCCGCACGTACGGCGTTTAATGTTTGGGCGGTTTGCTCACTTACTTCGCCCAGTTCAGCCAGCATTTTATGCTCGGTCGGTTCCCCGCGTAAGGGTTTAAAGGTGCCCCATCCCACGTGCAACGTAATGTAACAGATTTTTACGCCTTTATCCTTTAGTTTTTGCAACAGTTCTGGTGTAAAGTGAAATCCGGCCGTAGGGGCGGCGATAGAGCCCTCATACTTGGCGTAGACGGTTTGATAGCGTTCTTTGTCCGTTTCAATACTGGCGGAAAGACCGCTGTGTTTGCGCGCTTTTTCAATGTATTGTGGTAGCGGCATGAGCCCGTGATCGTGACAGAAAGGCAAAATATCCTCTTGGTTAAATTCCACCAAAAATTCTTTATCTTGCGTGGTGCCGATCATTGTGCCGCGTAAGCCACCGCCAAAATCCAGCGTCAAGCCTTCTTTATAATCGTGTGTTAAAACGGCCCAGATGTTGGGTTTTTGCATAGGCCGCACAAGCAAAATTTCCACTTTGCCTCCGGTCGGTTTATGGGCAAAGAGCTTGGCGGGAAACACTTTTGTATTGTTGATGACGAGTGCGTCACCGGGGTTAAAATATTCGTGAATATCGCGGAAGATGCGGTGCTCAATAGTGTGTGTGTCCCGGTGTAAGACCATCTGGCGCGAAGAATCACGCGGCGTGGCGGGTTGTTTGGCAATTAAAGGGTCTAAATTGAGTTTTTTGAAACGTTCAAAAGCCATAAGTTACCTAAATTGAGAGAGCGTACTGCCCGGATAATAATGTTTTAAAATCTGCTTATACGTATAATTTTGTTTAGCCATCCCATGGGCGCCGTCTTGGCACATACCGATTCCATGCCCGTATCCATGCCCTTCAAAATGAACTTTTGTGGAGCCGGTAGTAATTTTAGTTAGTTTGCAGCTGCGTACCCCGGTAGCGGCACGAAACGAGGAACAAAGAACGGTTTTGCTGCCGCCGGAAGTTTTAAGCGTTAAATAACTGGCCCGGCCGGTACCTGTTTTTTTAGCGACTTTAATACTTTTAAGAGTTCCCTTAAGTCCTTGGCTTTTAGTAAATCTCTCTACCGTAGATTTGGCAATGTCTTGTTTAAAAGTATAGCTTTTGGAGTGAGTGTCAAACTTGCACGTATTGCCGGCCAGCGGTTTAATGTGGGGGGCTTTTTGGTTCCAAATGCTTACATGGTCGGTACCACCGCCACAGTTCCCATGATAGTAAGTATAAAATAGCTCCCCTTTGTACGCTAGTACTTGTCCGCGGGTTTGGTCAACCGCTTTTTTAATGGAATCTTGCACGGTAGTGCTCCCTTTATACATTTGGCTGCGTACATCGGCGTATAAATCAAAGGGTTCGTCGGCTTTTTTTTCAATGGATTTTAGCGTATAAGTGCGTGCTGCTACGGCTTGCGCTTTAAGGGCTTCTAAAGCCCAAGTGGGGTGCATTTCATAGGGAAGGACGCCGTACAAGTAATTTTCCAGCGGGGTGTATTCAATAATGCTAAACGAAGTTTTACTGGGCAAAACATATAAGGTCCCTGTGTAAACTACTTTGTCAATTTCCAAAGTGGTTGCATCCACCGGAACGATAATAACGGGTTGACTCGAGGTCAACGTTCCTACCTGGACTTGGGCGTTCTTGTGTGTTTTTACCGAGAGGGTACCCCCACGGGAAATTTTGTATTTTTTGGACAAATCTTGGGTGTATATATTAACGCGTCCAGAGTGTTTAATATAAGTAGATTTGCTGTTTTCTACAATAAGTACGCGCACCGTACGGTCTTGCTTTTTGGTTTTGGGGGTTGAGGTGTTTGCTTGGGCAGACTCTTCGTCCTCTTCCAATACAGACGGGCGCCCCAGATGGGTAGGTTCGGGGGGAAGCTTGGCGGTTACGGTAGGTAATTTTCCCCCATATGCGTTGGTACGCGCCGATGGAACTGCACAAGCGTTTACTAAAAGAGCCAGACCTACGCAAAGCCAAGCAGAAAATTTCATACTAAAATAATAATTCTTGAGCGACCTGTCGGCCCATATGTTCGTACGCTTTGCGCGTAGCCACGCGTCCGCGCGGGGTGCGGGCAATAAAACCCGCTTTAATGAGGAAGGGCTCAATGACGTCTGTAAGTGTATCTACCGATTCGCTTACGGCAATTGCCAGGTTTTCTACGCCTACCGGTCCGCCGGAAAAACGGTCAACGAGCGCTTCTAAAATGCGCTTATCTACGCTATCTAACCCTTCGTTATCAATGTCTAAAGAATCCATGGCCGTTGTGGCAATTTCATAGGTAATAACGCCTTGGCCTTTGACTTGTGCAAAATCTCGTGCGCGGCGCAAAAGCCGGTTAGCTATACGCGGGGTCCCGCGGGAACGTTTGGCCAGTTCCGTTAAGCCTTCGCGGTCCGCTTCAATGTTAAGAAGACGCGCGGAGCGGGCCAAAATATCGGTAATTTCGGGCACTTCATAAAACCCCAAATTAAATACAATGCCAAAGCGGTCACGCAGCGGCCCGGTCAATAATCCCGAGCGGGTAGTAGCTCCCACCAAGGTAAAGTGCGGTACGGCTAATTTTAAGGTGGTGGAACCGGCCCCTTTGCCGGTGTTAATAAAGAAAGTAAAATCTTCCATGGCCGGGTAAAGAGCTTCTTCCACAGCTGGGTTAAGGCGGTGAATTTCATCAATAAATAAAATATCCCCTTCGGCCAGTTCGGTGGTAAGCATGGCGGCTAAATCGCCGGGGCGCGCCAGTACCGGCCCGGAGGTAACTTTGATATTTACGCCCAACTCTTTGGCTAAAATGTTGGCCAACGTTGTTTTGCCTAACCCGGGCGGTGCGTAAAATAGACAATGGTCTAGTGCTTCTTTGCGCGATTTGGCGGCCTTAATAAAAATACGCAAATTCTCTTTGAGTTTTTCTTGCCCTACAAATTCGTCTAGGGTAGTGGGGCGCAAAGCGGCTTCTAGCCCGGCGGATTCATCGGGAAGTTGGGTGACATCTAAAATTTCATTTTGGTTACTCATTTGGTTAATACCCGCAGGGCCTCTGTGACAACGTTTTCCAGTTTTTCAGTCGGTTTAATACCTTGCGTGTGCAATTTTTCAAGTGCGCGGCGTGATTCACTGGCCGAATATCCCAAGGCCGTAAGGGCCTCTAACACGCCCGACATATACGGCACTTCGTTGGCCACTTTAATTTTTGTTTCGCCTTGGATAGATACACCGTCCATTTTATCTTTAAGCGAAGTGATCAGCTTTTCTGCCGTCTTAGCGGTAAAGCCGAAGATACTGGTTAAAATTTTAGGGTCACGTGCCACAATGGCGTGGTGAAAATCCGCTATAGACCGCAGCGCTTTATTCAAATACTCTAAAGCCTTTTTGGGCCCGGTATTGGGGATAGCGGTTTTGAACAAATACCACAGTTCTTTATCTTCTTTATGGGCAAAACCGTAAAGTACCGTACCATCATACGGGGAAATAGACTCGGCAACGTAAAACGAAGCTTGCGTGCCTTGCGTGAGTTCAGCGGCAGAAGAAGCGGGCAAGTTGATTTCATACCCTACTCCGCCGCAAACAAGGACAACGCTTTCTTCTCGTGCTTCTAAAACGGTACCGGTTAAATACGCTATCATAGATTTATTCTAGCATATTGTGCGGCATAAAAATAACCCCCGTTTAGGGGATTATTTATCGGGGAATTTGGCAATATAATTGTAAGGCTTTTTGCGCCCGGATGCTTTGGGGGTAATAAATTCCAAACGTACGGTGCGGTGCGCGTAGGAAGCCTCTACAAATAGGTGCGTTTCTTTGGTAACAGCGTGGCGTTTTACCCGGCGCCTGGTTTTCAACTGAGCCTTGACTACCTTGAAAGATTGATCTTGTGAATATTGCTCAAAAGCCCACTTTGCGCATGAGTTCCATTTTTCGCACAAATCGGCAGTTGCGCGGTCTACGTAATAGGATTTTAGGCGTTGTGTCTCTTGCTCGGCAAACAACCTATCCAACCAAGCGTTTAACGTACCTGAAGTAGATTTCTTTTGAGAGTAGGCCAGGCCCGAGAAACATAAAACAACACTGATACATAAAATAATCTTTTTCATACTTATAGTATGAAATAAATGAAACAAAAAAAGTAGGGTCTTTGGACCTAGACGCAAAGGTTATTTGGACCTATTTTGCTACCCAGTTGTGCAAGGCGTACCACGTAAGAAACATCATAGCGCTCAAAAATACAAGCAGGATAAGCCCATAGATATAGTGTGTATTTGAGGCGGTTGCTCGGGGCGTACGGGGCGACGCGGTTTGCAGTTTGAGCAAAATTTGAGCCTGCAATTGTTCATCGGTTAATTGTGGTTTGGGAGTTCCTTCTTCCACCTGCTTCACATCTTCCTTTTTCACCAAATCCTTTATCAGTTGCAAAGCCCGGAAACGTAAGGGTTGTAATTGCTCCATAGAGGCGTTGCTAAACTCGCAATAAATTAAGGCGGTTTCGGTACATTCTACATAGCACAGGGGGTGTGCTTTCAAAAAGCTGATCACCATAGAAGGTAATGAGAATCCTTCCGGGGCGCTTAACGTGTAGCGCGTTGCCAAGTCGGCAGGCAAAGGGTGGCTGTCTGCTTGTTCAGATTTTCGGGGTTTTAGTACAAAGGAGGGGAAGGTATCTTTAGTTAGTTCTGCCGTTACCAACGTGTAAGCTTGAAGCGGTTTTTTATCTAGCGGAGAGGAAAAGATGCGGTCTTCGCACACGCGGACAAAAGAGCCCGGGTCGCGGAAAGTAAGCACGTGGTAGAATTGATGCAAACCTTGCTTAAAAAATTGAGCTTGGGCGGAAGAATCCGGCGATAAAACGGAATCTACCTGGTTGTCATAACGCAGGTTTAAGGTGCGCGCCATACGTTTAAGTTTGGCTGCCCTTGTGTTGCTAGCCACTAACATTAAGATTACTAAAAGGAAAATACAAATAAGTAAATAAGTCATATTTCTATCATAGCAAAAAAGTCCCGCTTGTACGAGCGGGACTTTGAATAATCTTCCTTATTTTGTCACATCTTGTGCGGGTTTTTTGCTCGTTAAAATTGCCCAACTTAAAATGGACAACAGCACAATAACTACCACCCAGCCGATTTTACCCAAAGGTGTAAAGTCGTTGTGGTAATTTACAATAATCGGTGCTACGATAACCGCCACCATATTAACTACTTTAATAAGCGGGTTGACGGCAGGACCGGCGGTGTCTTTTAAAGGATCGCCTACGGTGTCGCCCACTACGCTGGCTTTGTGTCGTTCGGACCCTTTGCCGGTATTGGCGGCAATATCGCTGGGTTCATCTTCTACTACTTTTTTGGCATTATCCCATGTGCCGCCGGCATTGGACATAAATACGGCTAAAAGCTGCCCCGAAACAATAATCCCGGCCAAAAAACCGCCTAAAGCTTCCACGCCAAAGGTAAGCCCCACCACAACGGGTGAGATAATTCCCAATAACGCTAAAATAACTAGCTCTTTCTGCGCCGCTACGGTGGAAATATTTACTGCGCGGGTATAGTCCGGCTTGGCTTTTCCTTCCAGCACTCCGCCTTTAAATTGGCGGCGTACTTCTTGCACAATTAAAGCAGCCGCGCGGCTGACGGCGTTAATAGCAAAGGAAGAGAACAACCACGGGAGTGCCCCGCCGATTAACATACCTACAAATACGACCGGGTTAGATACCACAATACCTACTTCACTTAATAGCGTAAGTGCTTGTTCTCTACCGGCTGCGGCCCAGGCGTCATTAAGCAAGCGTTGTACGTTGCTCACATCCACCATGTACGAAGCAAACAAAGATACCGCCGCAATGACGGCCGAGCCAATCGCTACGCCTTTGGTAATGGCTTTGGTGGTATTACCTACACCGTCTAAGTCTGCCATAATTTGGCGCGCTTTTTTGGTTTCTGTGTCTTCTTGCCCATGCCAGGCCATTTCTCCAATGCCGTTGGCGTTGTCGGCAATCGGGCCGAAGGAATCCATCGCTACGTTGTTACCGGTAAGCGTAAGCATACCGATACCGGTCATGGCTACACCATAGAGGATAAAGTTGAATTTTTCCACCGGGCTAAGGCCGCCAATCGTGCCGAAAATTACGACGGAGCAAAAAATGGAAGCCGCAATCACAAGTGTGGTCCATACGGCCGATTCAAACCCTACGGCAATGCCGGACAAGATAGTGGTGGCGGAGCCGGTAGCGGTAGATTTTTTGACTTCTTGTACCGGCTTATTTTCGGTGCCTGTGAAATATTCGGTCAAACGGTCAATGCCGATAGCCAAAATAATTCCAATGGTGGTAGCGGCAAACGGACGCCACCAACCGCCGGGTACATTGTCCATATAAAAGTATGCCAGTACCCCAAAAATGGCTACGGAAATAGCGGCGGAAATAGAATATCCTTTAAAAATGGCTTTCATCGCGTTTCCGGCAGAGCGTTTAGAGTCTTTAACGGCGTATGTACCGATAATAGAGCACAAAACCCCAATTCCACGCACCAAAAGCGGATACACAATCCACTCGTGGTGCCCCGTTAAACGCCACAGGCCAATCCCTAAAATTAAACCGGATACGATCGTGACTTCGTACGATTCAAAAATATCGGCAGCCATGCCGGCGCAGTCTCCCACGTTATCACCCACTAGGTCGGCCACTACGGCGGGGTTGCGCGGGTCATCTTCGGGGATACCGGCTTCCACTTTGCCGACTAAGTCCGCGCCTACGTCGGCAGCTTTGGTGTAAATACCACCGCCTACACGCATAAATAATGCCAGCAACGTACCGCCAAACCCAAAACCTAACAGCGCATCCGGTGCGGCAATACCAAAGATGATAAAAATAATCGTTCCGCCAAATAATCCTAACCCGTCGGTCAGCATACCGGTTACGGTTCCGGCGCGGTAGGCAATACGTAGCGCATCCCCAAAACTGCGTTTAGAGGCCGCGGCCACACGCACGTTAGCATCCACCGCAATGCGCATACCTAACTGACCTACTAACAACGAAAATACTGCCCCCAAAATAAACGCTCCGGCGCGCCCGAACGCCGCAATTAACTTAATGGTAGCGCCGTCTAACCCTGCAAAGCGTTCCATGGAATCTTGCGATACCGGTACAATGTATACGGATAAAAACAAACATACAGTCAGTAACCCAATGAGCGGTAAAATGGTTTTGAGCTGTCGTTTAAGATACGCGTTGGCGCCTTCGCGAATTGCTCCCCATACTTCCTGCATTTTGGCAGAGCCGGCATCTTCGTTCATTACTTGCCGACGTAAAAATAACGCATACAAAAGCCCCGCTATCGCAATAGCTAGTACCCCAAAAAGTGCGTACTGTTCAAACGGACGCAGGGACGAAATACCGTACCACATAGTTACTCTCCTTTGAGATTGAGATAATTACACTCTCATTATAATAAAATTTTGAGGGAACGGCGGAATATATTTATAAAAAATCCCCCAAAGATTTTTTTGGGGGAGAATAAAGAAGCGACCAACGGATTAGTCAAAGCGTAACATGTCCGTATATTCTTTAAGGCGCTTGTTGATGGTTTGCGCGTTTAAATTGGCCAAGCGTGCTACGCTAAACGACTCAATAGTAAACGAAGCCATTACATTGCCGATCATCATAGCGCGTTTAATGGCCTGCAAACTGCTCCAGTTTTTTTGGCTGGCTAAATACCCGGTAAAACCGCCGCCGAAGGTATCGCCCGCACCCGTTGTATCGTGTACGTGTTCCAAAATATAAGGGGGAAGTTGGGCAATCCCTTTGTTGCTGACCAACATAGAACCGTTGGATCCTAACTTGATAATGACGTATTTAACCCCTTTACCCAGTAGCCATTTGCCGGCTTGGATTAAATTGTAAATACCGGTTAAAAGGCGGGCCTCATTTTCGTTTAAGAATAAAATATCAATTTGCTTGATTACCTTTAACAAAGAATCCTTCTTAGATGAAATCCAATAGTTCATTGTATCGCAAGCTACCAGACGCGGACGTTTGACTTGTTTTAAAACCGAGAGTTGCAGTTCCGGGTCTATATTTGCCAAAAAAACCGCTTTGGCATTTTGTTGTTGTTGGGTAAGAATAGGTTTAAAATCCTTAAATACGTTTAGATCGGTAAACTTAGTAAACGCGGTGTTAAAGTCTGCATCGTAGCTACCACCCCAATGAAAGGTAAGGCCGTCTTTTACTTCTATGCTACTAATATCTACGTTGCGTTGAAGGAACGGCTCTCGGTATTGCTGGGTAAAGTCTGTACCGACCACCGCTACTACGGCTGGTTTGGTAAAATAGCTGGCGCAGATAGAAGCATAACTAGCAGCTCCGCCCAACACCCGTTCTGCACGGCCATTGGCGTTTTCAATGGTATCAAACGCAACAGAACCTACTACCAACATTTCGGTATTTTTCACACTTACTCCAAGAACGTTTTAATCTCTACCTTATTGTTAAAATCGTCCAAAAACGCTTTTTGGGCGGTTTCCATTTTGGTTTCCATGAGAGCGGGAACAAAATCTTTTTTATTAGTTTCAAAATCGTTTAAGTTCCCGTTTTGTATTTGATAAGCGTACTTTGCTTCTTGCGGAGTAAGTTTATAAATGGAATAGAGCACTTTGCGGAAACGGTCTGCCAGTTTATCGCGGCGTAGTTGTTTTTCAAACTGGGCAGGTGTTACGCCGGAATAAGTTTGCAAAGCGTAAGCATATTGGTCTTTATCAAATTTCCCCGAAGCAGAAAAGAGAGGAGAAGTTTTAATATCATAGGCAATTTCATAATCCGCCACAAACAGACCTGCTTTTTGAGCAGCTTGGTTTAAAATTTCTTCGCTAACCATAGAAGAAAGGGTTTGCTGTTGGATCATTTTGAGTAACTCTTCGCTAACCTCAATTCCTTGGCTACGCAAACGATTAGCTTGCAAGTCGCTTAAACGGTACAAATCTCGGTAAGAAATCTTTTCGTTACCTACGGTAGCTGCCGTTAAATTGTAGTTGCTGCGGGAATAAGCATCTAACCCAATGTAAATGATACTACCCAAGAAAAAGGCCAGGGTAATGATTAAAATGGATTTTTTATGTTTAATTAGAAACGAAATCATATTTTTACTCCGAAATGTTAATTTTCTTCCTCGGTTTCCACTTCAACGGATTGTTCTTCACCGATGGTGCAGCGCCCGTCAATACGGCCCCCTTCTTCTACAATCATTTTTTTGGCGCGGATATCTCCGTTGATGACGGCTTTAGAAAAAATTTCCAGCATATTGGCGCAAACATTGCCTTCAATTTCCCCACCGCATACCACCATTTCGGCCGTTACATCACCGATAATTTTTCCTCCGTCACCAACGATGACGTGGCGGGCATTATCTACAGATCCTTCCAAGGTGCCATCTACCCGCAAGGAACCTTGCACATTTAAAGTTCCTTGGAAGTAGCATTCTGCACTAACGACAGAGAAATGTTCGCCGGAGGAAAAATCAGAATCTTTTTTTAAAAATCCCATAGCTATTCTCCTAATTTCATTTAAAATATTGCGCGGGTTAACGGGTTGCCCGTCTTTCCACACTTCGTAATGTAAATGCGTTCCAGTAGAACGACCACTAGAACCCATTGTAGCAATTTTATCGCCTCGTTTCACAGTATCTCCTGGTTTTACTTGCGCACCGGTTGTGTGTGCATAGAGGGTGGAATACCCAAAACCATGGTCCACTAAAATAGCTTGCCCAAAGCTGGGAACCCAGCCTGCGTGGCGTACAACACCGTCCGCAGTTACAAAAATGGGACTATCGGGCTTACCGGCAAAATCTACCCCATTGTGTTTTTTAGAGGTGCGGTGCCCCATCGGATCCAAACGGTATCCATAGCCGGAGCTGATAGGCGCATTAGATGGGCGGATAGAGGGGGTAGAGTGTAACCCTTCTTTTTGATTGGCAAAGTACCAAGCGATTTCTTGAAAGCTAGCCAAACGTGTTTTAGAACTGTCTTCTATATCGTCAACATATTGTTCAAATTCGTCAGTTTCCAAGTCTTTTAAATTGCCTGAAAAAAGTTTTTGGGCACGTTCATCTTGTTGGGTTTTCTTCTTTTCCCAATCACTGGAAGAGAGCGAGAATTTACTATTAGGCATTCCCAGCATTTGGCGCATTTGGGTGTCGGTTGTGTGGGTTAGTTCAATGTACTTGCGGCCGCGTTCCAGTTCGTCGGCAATGAGTTGTAGTTTAAGGTGCATTAGGTGATTATCTGCTTTTATGACATTATAATCATACCCGCGGATAAAAAATAAAATCCCGCCCGCTGTAACACATAACCAAGCCAGCAGAATGACTAAAATAGTTAGGCGGTGTAGTTTAAATTTGGTGCTAGCTCCCTTGCGTGGCATGATTAGAATATCTACCCGCTCACCCAAAAAACTAGCAAAAGCATTGATAAATTTACCCATCTTTTGTATTCTATCATATATGAGCCCTTGTAGGGAATCTTTAACAGTAGGAGACAAAATGAAAAAATTATTTGCGTTAGTAGCAGTAGGTATGTTAGCTGTGGCTTGCATGCCCAAGATGCCGGATTTGCCGGAGGTGGCAACACTACCGTCCGTGCAGTTGCCTGTAGCCAATGATGAAAACGGCTGGTGGCAAGCAGACCAATATGAGGGAAAACCGGTGCTGATAGTATTTATGGGTTCTTGGTGTCCTTGGTGCAAAAAAACGATGCCTGCCGTTAATTCGTTAAACAAAAAATATGCAGGGCAAGTGGAGATTGTAGGGGCTTTTATGGACAAAATTCCTGGCCCGGTGCGCGATGCAGCCAGAGACAACGGATTTGCTGCCAAAACGTTGTACAATGCCGGGGAACTGGCAGAAGGATTGGGCGTAGAGGGATTGCCTCACGCGATGTTATTTGACAAAAAACACCGTTTAGTAAAAATGTGGGAAGGCTATCGCCCGGATATGGAAGAACAAGTAACAGTGGAAATTGATAAATTGTTAAAATAGCTGACTTGCAAAAAGATACTTAAATATAAAACCGCCCCAAAGGCGGTTTTATGTTGTAACGGGGAAAATATGGCGTTCCCTACGTAAATTTCCTAACGGAAACTTCGCCCGGGACCGCCCTTGCAGTTTTTGCCTTTCGCGGTTTGCGCACGCTTAAACAAAGACACCGCTGTGGGTTTCAAGTCCCTTACGCACAAAAGCAGTTTATGCTCTCCCCGACTAAAAACAAAAAACCTACCTAAAGGCAGGTTTATATTTTTACCGGGGAAGGGACTTGAACCCTTAAGCCCGTGCGGGCAATAGTTTTTGAGACTATCCTGTATACCAATTCCAG
>CACXHA010000039.1 GCA_902767385.1 uncultured Elusimicrobium sp. | reverse complement strand
TTCCGAGCAAGGTAGTTGGACAGTAACGGATGAAAGTTACATTTCGTGTGGTTGTTTGGTAGCAGACAAACCGGTAGAAAGCAGGTCCTGCTCGGACGGACAATATTTGTGCGGGCAACAAACAAGAACAGCAGATTGTGATTCTTCTACCGGTACATGGACAACCGGCAGTTGGACTGGAGGATGTTATATAAAAGAGGAAACCATTTCACGAACTCGTGATAATGACGCGGGAACTTGTAGGAAACGGACAAGGACCGCTTCCTGTAATGGTAATTCTTGGGTTTATTCCGACTGGGTGGATGCCGGTAGTATATCATACATGAATCGTACCTTATATAGTACAAGGGCAGTTTCATCTTATGAATCAGGATATGCACTAGAGTCGTGCAAATATAGCTACAGCTGCTCTAGCAATAGTGCATCTGCTACATGCGGTGTTGTTCGTGCCTTAACCAATCAAGAAGCGTGTATGTTGGGCAAAAAAACGGAAGGATGCGACTAGTTGACTAACATACATGGCAAACTTGCCCCGGGGTTCCTCGTCTCCCCGGGGCGGGCTGTTTGTTGTACCGCTATTCCCCATTATTTAGTAAAATATAAATACGGAGGGACTTATGATTGAACTCTTTGAAGACCCCAGACTTGACAAACCTTCTAACGAGCCGGCCCCTGCCACGCTCGTCAAATTCCGCCAAATTTCCCAAGATGCCCAAAAAGGTGCCGGGGAAGAGCGCGTAAAAGCCCAGCACGATAAGGGAAAAATGACCGCGCGCGAACGTATTTCTTATTTATTAGACAAAGACAGTTTTATTGAACTCAAAAGTTTGATGGAAAGCTCTTGTAGCGATTTTGGCATCAAAGATAAACACATTAAGGGCGACGGTGTTATTACCGGTTTTGGTCGCATTAACGGGCGCGAAGTAGCACTTTACGCCCAAGATTTTACCCAGTTGGGCGGATCTTTGGGGTTGGCCCACGCGCAAAAAATTGCCGCCTTAATGGACCGCGCGTTAGATGCTAAAATACCGGTCATCGGGCTTTTGGACTCCGGCGGTGCGCGTATTCAAGAAGGGGTGGACAGCTTAAACGGATTTGGTGAAATTTTCTACCGCAACGTAAAAGCATCTGGTGTGATTCCGCAAATTTCTATTATTTTGGGTCCTTGTGCCGGCGGTGCGGCGTATTCCCCGGCGCTAACAGACTTTATTTTTATGGTGGAAGGTATCAGCCATATGTTTATTACCGGCCCCGGCGCTGTAAAGGCTGCTACCGGCGAAGAAGTAGATTTTGATACCTTAGGCGGTAGCCACCCGCATAGCGAAAAAAGCGGTGTGTGTCAATTTGTGGCTAAATCGGAACAAGATTGTTTCCGCCAAGTGCGCGAATTATTATCTTTCTTGCCGCAAAACTGCGAGGAAAATCCGCCCTTGCAAACCACGAGCGATTTAGTCAGCCGTGAAGTTCCTGTCTTAGAACGTGTATGTGAAATGGACCCCAAAAAAGCGTTTCGTGTGCATCACGTCATTTGGCGTTTAGCCGATGATTTTGGGTTCTTTGAAATTCACCAAAATTTTGCTAAGAACGTAGTGACCGGTTTTATCCGCCTAGGCGGGCAAGTGGTGGGCGTAGTGGCCAATAACCCGGCGGTTATGGGTGGCGCGCTTGATTGTGACGCTAGCGACAAAGCCGCACGCTTTATTCGGTTCTTAAATGCGTTTAATATCCCGCTTTTGACCCTTGTGGATACCGGCGGTTATTTGCCCGGTGTGGCCCAGGAACACGGTGGCATTATCCGTCATGGTGCCAAACTGTTATATGCCTATTCCGAAGCGTCTATTCCTAAAGTAACTTTGGTACTACGCAAAGCTTACGGCGGTGCGTATATTGCGATGGGTTCTAAGTATTTGCGTGGGGATTTTAACTTTGCGTTTCCGTCGGCAGAGATTGCGGTAATGGGCCCGCGCGGGGCCGTAGAAATTTTATATTCGCGGGACCTTAAAAAAGAAACCGACGAGGCCAAAAAGGAAGAGCTCAAACAAAAAATGACAAAGGAATATTCGGACAAGTTTGCCTCTCCCTATCAGGCCGCTACCAATGGGTCTATTGATGAGGTTATTGAGCCCGCACAGGCGCGCAGCAAAATTATCCGCGCGTTTGAAGTGCTTAAAAAGAAACGGGACCCGAGAAAAAATCCGCGCAAGGGGAACATCCCGCTTTAAAGGAGAAATTCTATGAAAAAACTGATGTTTGTGTTAGGTTCTGTCGTTCTTTTAGGGGCCTGTGCTACGCCCAGTACAGAAGTGGGTATCGCGTTATTTAGTGATACGGTTCAGCCGCTTATGGTTACCGGTAACAGTGGCACCAAAGTTGGCCGTGCGTGCGGAAAGAACTATTTGGGGCTGTTTATTACGGGTGATATGTCCGTAGATGCCGCCAAGAAAGACGGTAAAATTACACAGGTAACCAGCGTAGATAAAGAGATTAAGGGCTATGCGCTGTACGCCGAAGTGTGTACCGTTGTAAGAGGCAAATAAATAGCAACTACTATCTTCAATAAAAGAATTGATAAATCTCCCCGGGTGAGCCCGGGGAGATTCATTTGTAATAATGGATTTTCTACTTGACAGTTGTTTTTTTTTGATACGCTAGTGATAGACGGAAGGTCTGGCCACCCCTGCGCTTTAAGCGTTTTAATGCGTTTGGTAGGGCCTAGTTTTTATCAAAAAGGAGCGTAATATGAAAAAAGTTACCATACTCGTATCTGCCTTGATTTTGGCAGCTTGTGGTGGCGGTGGCGGCGGTGAGAGCCATCCTGGCAATTCTTCTAACGTATATGTTCCTCCGCGGCCCGAGGTTACCGCTGCGGTTGCAACTAGCAATAAAGGAATCACGAACATGAAATCTGAAATTGTGGTTAAAAACGGTAGCACGCCTTCTATTGCGGGAAATTAGATTTAAATTATGATTTCACGCACAAACTATCGGCCGGTATATCTTTTAGAGTAATGGAGAACCTGTATGATGAATATGGGGACTGGCTTAACGGGCAATCCTATTTGACTAATCTGCGCGTATTATATTATTTAAACGGTACAAAATATATTGTTTTACGAGGAGGACTGGGACGAGATACCGCCCATGATGCTATTTATGCCAATTGGCGTTATTCAACCGGTATAGGTTTTGGGTCGGAATTGCCTTGGGGATTTCATATTTACCTAGAACCTTCTTTTATTTGGTCAAATTATGATGGCGAAAGATGGGTTGTAAAAAATAAGACTTTTACAAAATTGGTTGAACAAGATTTTACACAACGTTATTCTATGTCCTTATCTAATAATAAAATAGATATTTGGGGATTTGTTCCCACGCTCACCTTTAGCTATACAAAACGGGATTCTAACATACCTAACCGTAAATACGAGAAATATACTACGGAATTTACCATGTCTCAACGGTTTTAAGATAAAAACAACAAGCCCCTGTGTTTAACGCAGGGGCTTTAAGCAACTTCAAAGTACCGCAAATTAGCGGTTGCTGGACTCAATCATTTCTTTCAGGTTAGCATTAAAAGCAGCCGCGTTAGCTAACGTTTCCAGCGTCATCGGCATACGGTAGCACCAGTAGTGATGCGGGTTGGCGGGCACGTTGATACGTTCGGCCTGCGGATCTTTACCGCGTAAAGTTTTGTCCATGGCGGTCAAGTCCTGCATTCCAATTAACGCCAACATAGAAGCACTAAAATAATGCATGCGGATAATTTGCGTGCATATTTCGGGGGTGGCTTCTTCGGGAGCTGGCCCTTTTTGGCCCAGGACTTTATTGTAGAACTTTTGCGTCAGCGTTTTGTTCTCTTTCCACCACGCGCGCAACACAGACATGTCGTGTGTGGACGGAGTAGCCACCGAGAGATACGGATATTTTCTAATATCGTCAAAGCTGGCCCCTAATTGTTTAGGCATACGCTGGATTTCAAGTGATAAAAGTTGCAACTTGTCCATGACCGGTTTTACACAGGCCGGAATCATCCCCAAGTCTTCGGCGCACGCTAACATGCGTGTAGCTTGCGTAAGGCTGGGCAATTTTTTGAGCGCTTCCTCTTTCCAAAACTCGTTATGGCGCTCAAAGAAGAAGTCGTTATACAAGTTGGTAAACGCCTTTTGGTCTTTTTCTGGTAGCGTTTTGAAGTATCCGTCTTTTAACGCTGCAATGCGCGGATGATATTTGGAGGGATCTTTAGCATCTGCCACAAAAAGCACGTTGGAAATAAGCGCGTAAAGTCCGCGTTTTAAGCGCAAGTCTTCTTCGTCGGTTTTTCCCGCAAACGCTTCTTCTACTTGGCGCTGCGTGGCATATTCTTGGCGTAAACGATAGGTGCCGTTTGCGTTTTCTTCCAAGAAATTCTTTTTAGCTTTTTTAGTCAAATCACCTAATTTTTCATTTAAGTAATCTTCCGTAATCAGCGGGGTTAAAAACTCCGGCTTAAAGGTAAGGCCGAACGAAGCAATTTCCGCTTCACTAAGCGGCAAAGCAGGGGAGAATTGCCCTAATAATCCTTCTACGCTATGGGTAGGAATTTGCCAAATGCGGAAGAACCCTAATACATGGTCCAGGCGGTATGCGTCAAAGTAGGTGGACATATGCGTCAAGCGTTGCATCCACCAACGGTAACCGTCTTTGGCCATTTCTTCCCAATTGTATGTAGGGAATCCCCAATTTTGCCCGGTGGCCGAGAAATCATCCGGCGGGGCACCCGCTTGGGCGTTTAGGTGGAACAATTTGGGCTCCATCCACGCTTCTACGCTGTTGGGGGAAATGCCTATGGGGATGTCTCCTTTTAAAATCACTTTATGTTCCCGTGCATACTGGGCGGCTTCTAAAAGTTGTGTATGCAAGATAAATTGCGCATAGTACCAAAAGCACACTTCCACATATTGCTTGGAAGAAGGAACACAAAATTGTGCCAAATCTTCCAATGTAAATTGGGAGTGCTCCGGCCACTTTGTAAATTGGGTGGTGCGGTATGTATCACGCAACGTGCAGAACATGGCATAGGCCGGCAACCAATGTACGTTGTCGGCAAAAAACTGGCGGAACTCGGCGGAGTTTAAAGTTTCTTTTCCGTTTGTTTTAAAGGCATGAAGTAAACATTTGAGTTTTAAGTTTAATGCTCCCTCATAATCTACTTGTTCCAAAGCGTTTAGCTCTTTAGCTTCTTTTTTCCATGCTTTAGTCGTTTTATCATCCGCTTTAGGTAACGCGTCTGGGTTTACATACAAGGGGTGTAACGCATAGACCGAGATGGCATTGTAAGGGTAAGAATCTTGCCAACTGTGGGTGAGCGAAGTGTCGTTGATAGGCAGGAGTTGAATTGCTTTCTGCCCGGTGGAGGCGGCCCAATCAATTAAAGCTTTTAAATCGCCAAAATCGCCCACGCCCCAACCGTTTTCTCTGCGTAGTGAAAACACCGGTATTACCACACCGGCTGCACGGAATAAAGGTGCTTCTTTAAAGTGGGGGCGCAACCCTTCTAACACGTGCACACATTGGCTTTCTACTTGCGGGACCGTCAGCGTGCGGTTGGGGCCTTCTTCCCATAATACTTTTTCTTTCCCCGGTGTCTTAATGAAAAACTTATATTCTACCCGGGCCGGCAGTTTGTCAATATCCAAGGAAATATTCCACTCGTTGAGTTCTGTTTCCGTCAGCGCAAGTGCCTTTTGCGGATCCCAGTTTCCTAATTCCGGCGAGCTGCCGCACACATATAAGGTTTGGTCTTGCATAAGCTGCGCGGCCTGTGCGCGCAACACTAAGGTGCGGTTAAATAAATTGAAAGCTTGATCGGGTTGACGTTTGCGGGCACAGAATACATCGGTAATGGCGCTAGTATACATCCACGATTCGCGCGGTAAATCACGCCATGTATCTTGCAACACATATTCTTGCACTTGGGGATCTACCGGCAAAATGCGAGGTACCAGTTCCCACTCCCGGCGTACGGTTTTGCCGTCTTTACGTACCTCGTAGTGATACTCCATTGCCAACGGTTGGTTAAATTCCAACAGAATATGCCCTGTCCAGGTTTGCCCGTCTTGGGTGGAAAGGGGAATATTGATTTTATTTTCATTAGCCGCGGCATGTGCGCGGTGCAAAACGGCATGGAGCATTTCGCCCCATACCGTTTTATAGTTAATTTGAAAAGATAGTTTCATGTGATTACCCTTGTTGCACAACTTGATGTTCTTTTACCCATACGGTAAAAGCGGCGGCAATAAATAAGCTAATTCCGCCTACCCCTACGGCTGCGATGGCACTTCCGCCCAGCATGTGTTTCATAAACGGGCCGAAGAACAGGTTTACACAGATTTGCGGAATAACGATAAAGAAGTTAAACACGCCCATGTAAAATCCCATTTTGTCCGCCGGCAACGCGTTGGAAAGCATTGCGTACGGCATGGACAAAATGCTGCTCCATGCAATCCCAATGCACACCATGGGGATAATTAAACTCATTTTACTAAATTGTACACCAAAAAGGGTAAGTCCTAAACTGGCAAGGCCAAACCCGCCAATAGTTAAACAGACGATATGAATTATTTTGGCAGAAAATTTAGTAGTCAGCCATAAAAGCGCAAAGGCAAATACAAAGGCTACCCCGTTGTAGATACCAAAGCAGCTGCTGCCCCAGTTGGCGGCCATTTCATATTCGGGCGTGCCGGGGGTGGCGTGGAAAACGCCGCTGGCAATACCGGGTGTAAAGTAGACCCACATGACCATAAATGCCGCCCACGTAAAAAACTGCACGATGGCCAAGCGGCGCATAGTTTGCGGCATGGTAATCATAGCGGTCCACATTTCTTTCAATGAGTGGAGCGGGTTAACCGATTTTTTTTGTAACGCTCTAAATTCTTCCATATTAGCAGGCGGATATTCGGGTGTGGTAATCACAGTGGCTAAAATTGCACAGAATAATACTACCGCACCAATATAAAAAGAATAACGCACGGTAGCCGGGATATGGCCCAACGGGGCCTCGGTGCTTACACCGAAGTATGTTAAAATTTGTGGCAAGAAAGAGGCAATTACCGCCCCCGCGCCGATCATTACGCTTTGCATGGCGTATCCGGTTTTGCGTTGTTCTTCCGGTAAAATATCCCCTACAAATGCGCGGAACGGTTCCATGCTTACGTTTACGGAAGTATCTAATAACCACAGAGCAATTACCGCCATCCAAATAGCGGTTGCTTGCGGCATTAAAAATAACGCAATCATGGAAAAAATAGCACCGCCTAAAAAGTACGGGCGCCGACGGCCCAAACGGTTCCAAGTGCGGTCGCTAAAATAACCTACCAAAGGTTGCACCAAGAGCCCGGTTACGGGCGCGGCCAACCAAAGCATGGGGATTTGGTCTTCGCTGGCTCCCAAGCGCGAATAAATGGCACTCATATTGCCCATTTGCAGTGCCCAGCCAAACTGGATACCAAAAAAGCCTAAGCACATATACATAATCTGCATAAAAGACTTAGGCGGACGTTGTGTATTTACCATAGACTCCTCCTTGTTCCAAACGTGTGTAACACCATTATAACAAGATTTTTTTATTTGTGAAGCAGAAAAATTAATTAGAAATTCTTTTTGGCCGTTGTTGTTTAAACCTCCTACTAGT
>CACXHA010000038.1 GCA_902767385.1 uncultured Elusimicrobium sp. | reverse complement strand
GGGAACGCCCGGGTGGTTGGTGCCGCTTATTTTCCCGTTGGAAGTAATTAGTTTAGTCATCAAAGTATGTGTGCTGGCGATTCGTTTGTTTGCCAATATGCTTTCGGGGCATATGGTACTGATTTGCTTGCTTTTAATCATTTTTATCATTGGGGAAATGAGTAAATTTTTTGGTGTGGTATCTATGTTCCCTGCCATGCTACTAGAGATTTTTATGACGTGTTTGGAGTTGTTGGTAGCCTTTTTACAGGCGTACGTGTTTACCTTGCTGACCGCTATTTTTGCAGGCTCGGTTATTCACACGCACTAAATTTAAACAGGGCATTTGCCCGTAAGGAGAAAACGTATGGAACTAGTTGCACTTAAATATATTGCCGCCGGTATTGGTGCCGGTTTAGTCGTATTAGGAGCCGGATTTGGACTGGGTAAAATTGGTGCGGCTGCCTTAGAAGGCGCTGCCCGCCAACCCGAAGCTGCCGGTGATTTACGCACGACCATGATTATTATTGCCGCCTTGTTGGAAGGGGCCGCGATGTTAGGCTTGGTCATTTGTTTGCTTACCATGGTCATGAAATAATCTATGGAAGATTTGTTAAAACCAGACTTTGGTGTACTTGTATTAACGGTTTGTAATTTTCTTTTGCTCGTCTATTTGCTTAAAAAATTTGCGTGGGGGCCGATTATCGGGGCGCTGGAAAAACGCGAAAACCAAATAGCGACGGATAAACAAACCGCAGCTCAAGCACGCCAAAGCGCCGAAAATCTTAAAAAAGAATTGGACGATCGTTTGGCCCAAATTTCTAACGAAGCGACGCAAAAAATGGCGCAAGCTATAAAAGCGGGGGAAGCGCAAAAAGAACAACTCTTACAGCAAGCGCAAGAACAAGCCACCCGCCTGTTAGAGCAAGCCAAAGCGCAAATTGAGGCCGAAAAAAACAAAGCATTGGCCGATGTGCGCGGTGAAATTGCAACGCTAAGTGTACTGGCGGCTTCGCGCGTGATGGAACGGGAAGTAAAAGAAAGCGCGGCAGACCAAATTGTTGACCAAGTGCTTAAAGAAGTAAAAGGAAAATAATATGAATTCCCAAAACCGTATTGCTGCTGTGCGTTATGCGGCTGCCTATGATGCTTTAAGCCAAAATATAGAGCAAGCGCAAAAAAATGCGCAAGAACTTTTAACGGCTACCCACATACTGGAGCAAGTAGGCACTGCTTTGCAAAACCCGCGCTTATCCGGCGTGCAAAAAAAGTTGATACTTAACGAAACGCTCAAAGAATTGCCGCAAGCCGCTGCATTTATCGGCGTGCTTATTGATGCTAAACGGCTTAATTTGCTGGGTGCTATTTGTAAGCAGGTGCAAACGCTTTTGGACGATAGACAAGGAATTTCCCGCGCGATTGTAACCACCGCGCGTATATTAAATGCGGTGCAAAAACAAACCGCCAAAGAATCACTTTCCATACGTTACGGTAAAACGATAGAGGCGTCCTTTGAGTTGGACCCAACCTTACTGGGGGGGTTAACCGCCCGGTGCAATGGTGAACTTTTAGATGGCAGTTTGAAAACGCGACTTGAAAAATTACGTCAGCAAATCACAAAATAGGGATATTTATGGCGATTAGACCCGAAGAAATTACAAAAATTATTAAAGAAAAAATTGAACATTTTGATACGTCCTTAGACGTAAGCGAAGTGGGAACCGTTATTCAGGTGGGCGACGGAATTGCCCGCGTGTACGGACTTAGTAACGTAAAAGCCAGCGAGCTGGTAGATTTTGGTCACGGCGTAAAAGGCATGGCCCTTAACCTAGAATATGACAACGTAGGTTGCGTGTTGATGGGGGCCGATACGTTGGTGCACGAAGGAGACACCGTGAAACGTACCGGGGAAGTAATCAGTATCCCAGTGGGGAAAGGCGTTATCGGGCGCGTGGTGGATCCGCTAGGCAAACCGCTAGACGGCAAAGGCGAAATTACGCCCGAAAAAAACATGCCGCTAGATATTGTAGCTCCGGGGATTATTGACCGCCAACCGGTAAAACAACCGTTGCAAACCGGAATTAAAGCCATTGACTCCATGGTGCCGATCGGCAAAGGCCAGCGCGAACTGATCATCGGCGACCGCCAAACCGGCAAAACCGCCATTGCCATTGACGCGATTATCAACCAAAAAAATATCCCGGAAAATGAACGCTGCATTTGTATTTATGTGGCGGTAGGGCAAAAACAAAGTACGGTAGCACAAGTAGTTAAAACATTGACCGATTTTGGCGCGATGGATTATACGATTGTGGTGTCGGCTACTGCGTCCGACCCGGCGTCTATGCTCTATATTGCACCTTATGCCGGGTGCGCCATTGGAGAATATTTTATGTGGCAGGGCAAAGATGTGCTTATTGTGTATGATGACTTGTCCAAACATGCACAGGCCTACCGCGAAATGTCCCTGTTACTGCGCCGTCCGCCAGGACGCGAAGCTTACCCCGGCGATGTGTTTTATTTGCACTCCCGTTTATTGGAGCGTGCGTGTAAATTGTCGGCCGAAAACGGCGGCGGCTCTATCACCGCGCTGCCCATTATTGAAACACAGGCAAACGACGTGTCTGCCTATATTCCTACCAACGTAATTTCCATTACGGACGGACAGATTTATTTGGAAAGCAATCTCTTTTTAAGCGGTATTAAACCTGCGGTAAACGTGGGGCTTTCCGTTTCTCGCGTGGGCGGTAGTGCCCAGCGAAAAACTATGCGCAAAGTAGCCGGAACACTGCGTATTGATTTATCCCAATACCAGGAATTGGCCGGGTTTGCGCAATTTGGGTCGGAGTTGGATAAAGAGTCTCAACGGCAAATTGCCCGCGGTAAACGCATGACCGAACTGTTAAAACAAAATCAGTATGCTCCCTTGAAAGTAGGGGAAGAGGTGCTTGTTTTGTATGCCGGCACAAAAGGTTATTTGGACGATATAGAAGTAACAGATGTGCTGCGCTATGAAAAGGAACTCTTGGCATATATGCACGCACAAAAACAAGACACGTTAGATGCGCTAAACGCGGCAACGGAATTATCGCAAGACGTTGAAGACAAAATAAAAAAAGACTTGGAAGAATTTAAAACGGTTTTTAAACCGGCGTAAGGAGAAAGTATGGAAACGAAAAACAGAAAAAAATATCTCGTAACGGGCGGAGCCGGTTTTATCGGCAGTAACATTGCCAAAACCTTAGAAGCCCAAGGGCACGAAGTTACCGTATTAGACGATTTTAGAAAAAACGGACACTTTAAAAATTTAATCGGTTTTAAAGGCAACGTGATAACTGCCGATTTGTTTGAGTGTGTGCCGGCCCCGATGTATTTTGATGCCATTATCCACGAAGCCGCCATTACCGATACGACGGTAACGGACCAAAGAGCCATGATGGAACAAAACGTGGAAGCGTTTAAAAATTTGCTCAATTTTGCGGCTGAAAATGAAATTAAAAAAGTGGTGTATGCTTCTTCTGCGGCGACCTACGGGAACGGCCCTGTGCCCAACGTAGAAACGCAACCTACGCACCCGGAAAATGTGTACGGTTTTTCTAAAGCCATTATGGATAATGTAGCGCGTCAATTTGCCGAAGAAAACCACGATATGACGATTATTGGACTGCGCTATTTTAACGTTTATGGGCCGGGCGAATACTACAAAGGAAAAATGGCCAGTATGATTTATCAGCTTTATTTGCAAATGAAAGAGGGCAAGCGTCCGCGCGTATTTAAAATGGGCGAACAACAACGCGATTTTGTGTACGTAAAAGATATTGTCAAAATCAACTTGTGTGCCGTCAACAATGGCAAAGAGACCGGAGTTTACAATGCCGCCACCGGAATCCCGCGCAATTTTAACGAGATTATTGCCTGTCTTAATAAAGAAATGGGAACTAACTTGGAACCGGAGTATTTTGACAACCCATATAAAGAGTTTTTCCAGGTAAAAACACAGGCGGATATTACCAAATCTAAAGAAAAATTGGGATATACGCCCGATTATACGCTGGAAGCCGGGATTGCCGACTACGTGAAAATTTTAAAAGCGGAAAACAGATAAATGGAATCGTTACGCGACATACGCCAAAATATCAAAGCCATTAAGTCCACGCAGCAAATTATGCAGACGATGAAGATGATTTCCAACGCCCGCATAAAAAAAGCGCAAGAGGCTATGGTGGCGGCCCGTCCGTTTGCCCAAAAAATGCTAGAAATGGTGGACGACCTCAAGCAAGATATTTTGGCCTTGCCGCAACCCGACGACGGAAGCGAAACCTGGGCGGGGCGTATTTTTGTAAACCGCACCGGGGACGCAAACAAAGTGGGTCTTATTGTAATTACCGGGGATAAGGGACTGACGGGTTCTTTTAATGCGGTTGTTTTAAGAAGCGCGCTGGCCTTTTTGCGGGAAAACAAAGACAAAGAAATTTTTGTGTTTGCTATCGGTAAAAAAGGACGCGATTTTTTAAACCGTCTTAAAATGCCGAATTTGCATTTAGTATATGAAAGCGTGGGGATTTTTCCAAAGGTGTCTTACGTGCACGCCGATTTACTAGGGGACGCCGTACTTAAAACGTTTATCCAAGAAAAATTAGGTTCTGTAACGCTTATTTATAACGATTTTAAATCGATGGCTAGCCAAACGTTGCGGCGAACACAGTGGCTGCCATTTGATTTTGACCAAGTACAAAAAGAAAAGGAAGAAAGCGATTTTGAGTTTGAGCCGGGCATGTTGGAAATTTTTAAAATACTGGTGCCGCGGCTGATGAAAGCGAATTTGTACCGTGTGCTTTTGGAATCTCAAGCCGCTAATTTGGCAGCTACCATGAACGCCATGGACGCGGCTAGCAAAAACGCCGGGGAATTGGTGACAGCGTTGGGCGTAAAACTAAATAAAGTGCGCCAAGCCGGTATTACCAATGAAATTTTAGATATTGTCAACGGGGCCGAAGCCCTAAATAATTAAAGGAAAAAACTATGCAAACGGGAAAAGTAATCCAAGTAATCGGCGCGGCGGTGGATATTGAGTTCGCACAAGACCACCTGCCCGCTATTGAAAACGCGATTGAAATTGAAATGGACGGCAACAAGAAAATTGTGGCCGAAGTAGCCCAACAAATGGGTGACGGAATTGTGCGTTGTGTGGCGTTGGAAAGCACCGACGGACTGCAACGAGGTGCTAAAGCCGTAGATACCGGTGCACCTTTGACCGTTCCCGTAGGAGAAAAATGCTTGGGCCGTTTGCTAAATGTACTGGGAAAACCGCAAGACCATAAAGGCGATATTGCCGCTGCGATGACGATGCCGATTCACCGCAAAGCTCCCTCTTTGGAAGACCAAAACCCTACGCCGGAAATTTTTGAAACCGGGATTAAAGTAATTGACCTGATTGCTCCGTATATGAAAGGTGGTAAAGTAGGGCTTTTTGGCGGGGCCGGGGTAGGAAAAACTGTTTTAATTATGGAACTTATTAACAACGTGGCGCGCGAACACCACGGCAGCTCCGTCTTTGGCGGCGTAGGGGAAAGAAGCCGCGAAGGAAACGATTTGATGTTGGAAATGAGTGAGTCCAAACTTTCCGACGGATCTACCGTTTTGGACAAAACCGTACTGGTATACGGACAAATGAACGAACCGCCAGGAGCGCGTGCCAAGGTTGCTTTAACGGCGCTTACGCAAGCGGAATATTTCCGCGACGTAAAAGGGCAAGACGTGCTTTTGTTCTTAGATAACATTTTCCGCTTTGTGTTGGCTAACAGCGAAGTGTCCGCTCTCTTAGGGCGTATGCCTTCGGCGGTAGGGTATCAACCCACGTTAAATACGGAAATCGGCGCGTTGCAGGAACGTATTACTTCCACTAAAAAGGGAGCTATTACGTCTATTCAAGCGGTCTATGTGCCCGCTGATGACTTGACCGACCCCGGCGTGGCAGCTACCTTTACGCACTTGGACTCTACTTCGGTATTGGACCGCCAAATTGCCAGCTTGGGGATTTACCCCGCGGTGGACCCGTTGGCGTCCACGTCGCGCATTTTGGACCCGCGCATTTTAGGGGAAGAACATTATAATGTTGCGCAAAGCGTGCGCCAGGTGCTCCAAAAATACAAAGATTTACAAGATATTATCGCTATTTTAGGTATGGACGAACTGAGTGATGAGGATAAAAAGACCGTCGCGCGTGCTCGCCGTATCCAAAAATTCTTATCGCAGCCGTTCTCGGTAGCGGAACAGTTTACCGGACACCCGGGCAAATATGTAAAACTGGCAGATACTATCAAAGCCTTTAAGGGAATTGTGGCGGGAGAGTATGACCATATCCCCGAATCGTGCTTTTACATGTGTGGCGGAATAGAGGACGTATTAGCCGCGTACGAAAAAGTAAAGGATAAAGAATAGTGAAAAAGCTGACCCTTAATTTGATTACGCCCGAAAAACAACTCATCAAAGAAATGCCGGTGGATATGGTAATTTTGCCGGCTCTGCTCGGTGAAATGGGTATTTTGCCTGGCCACGTCAAAACGATTGTGCAGTTGGGTATGGGGTCACTACGCTATAAAGCGGATGGCAAAGAGGAAGAATTTGCCGCCCTGGGCGGGTTTGTGGAAGTGCTTAATGACGTAGTTAATGTGTTTGCCGAGAGTGCCGCGCTGGCCGGGGAAATTGACGAAGAAAAAGAGAGCCAGCGCATTAAGGCACTCAAAGAAAGTTTATCCAATAAAGATGCGGACATTGACTTTGAGCTTGCGGAATTAGAAATTAAGCAAGCGATTGCCCGTATGAAAGTCAAAAAGAAACATTTGTAAGGTTATATTCGGCAATTTTTAATCATCAAAATAAAAATGTCCCTTGCTATCGGAGATTGTTTTCCCCGTGATAATTTTACACCATTTGTTGCCCGTTTCATTACCGCTTCCAGAACAGTAGCATTTTTTACTTGTTCTGTTGCAACTAAAAAAATAAGGACCGAACTTTGAATCCCTCCGACGGCACAAAGCCAAAGAGTTTGGGTCTTCTGATTCATTCTTAGGACGGCATTCAAAATACTTTAATAATTTACTTGTCGTATAAGTACCGGAAGATGCCTTTCCCGGTAAATCAATATCCAAATCTTCCAAATAGTCAGCGTACCGCCCGTTGGCTAAAAAATATATTTCATTGGCGCGAGCAATGGCGCGCATTAATGTGATACCTTCCGTAGCGTGCGATTTTTCCACAGCGATTTGATATTGCGGTACCGCCACCGCGGCGAGGATGCCGATAATAAGTACCACGACTAACAGCTCTATGAGGGTAAAGGCGCGGGCTGTTGTAAAATTAGATAATCCCTGAAATTTTTTCAGGGTCTTCAACGCTTTTTGTTTTATAACGACCTGAGTGGAAGATCCCGAAATAAATTCGGGAATAATGCTTTTTTGAAAACAGCAACGACTTTGTACGCGGGAGATTCCCGATAACATTCCTCGGGAATGACATTCTTTTTTTATAACTGCGATTTGATTTTTGGTTTTCATATACACTCCTTATTTTTTGTTTTGGGAGTGTATAGAAAACGGCTATCTCTATTGAGCTCATAGGAGTAACCCAACATAAACAGCCGTGGCTTATCAGTTGCCTGATAAACGCTCGGCACAAAACAATGGGTTTCGAAGGGCCCTTCTTTTGTGCCTAATAACGAGCTGTCCTTGGACTCCTATGATGCTTTCTTACGAAAGTTTCGCGTTTCTAAAACGCTTCCAAAAACAGGATTAAATTGTACGTATAGTATAGCAAAAAAGTTGCACGATTTGGGGTAGTTTTGTATAATATACCTACCGAATTTATCTTATTTTTAGGCAAGAGTTAAACAAAATGGTAGCCAAAAATAGAAGTGTTTTAATCCTCGCGGCCGGTAAAGGCACGCGAATGAAATCTAATCTCCCTAAACCGCTTCACGCGGTTTGCGGATTCCCGATTATCGCTCATATCTTGCGCGCGGCCCAACAGTTAAAACCGGCCGCTATCGGTATTGTGATTGGGCATGGCGCACAGCAAGTTAAACAAACTGTTTTAGACAATATGTCCGCCTGGGGGGTTACGACCCCGGTGGAATTTTTTGTGCAGACCGAATTGGCCGGGTCCGGCTCGGCAGTAAAGGCAGCATTACCGTTTTTACAAAAACAAGAAAGCGTGATGGTATTAGCCGGGGATACGCCGTTACTCAAAGCCGAAACCTTGGCACAAATGTATGAGCAATTTGAAAATGCCAAAGCTGGAACGATGGTACTGGCCGTAAAAGTACCCAATCCGGCAGGTTACGGTCGTATTGTACGTGACGGACAAAATCAATTTGAAAAAATTGTAGAAGATGCTGATGCCGACGGAACAATCAAAAAAATTGATGAAATCAACAGCGGTATGTACGTATTTAACAGTGCGGCGTTGGTGCAAGCATTAGCCAAACTTACCCCGCAAGGGCCTAAACACGAGTATTATTTAACCGATACGTTAGCGTTTATTAAACAAGAAATGCCGGCCCTGGTGTTTACCTCTGCCGATTACGAGCAAGCGCTGGGGGTTAACAGCCGTGAGCAACTGGCACAAGCGGCGCAAATTATGCGCGCGCGCATTAACCGCTATCATATGGATAATGGCGTAACGCTCATTAACCCGCAAGACACTTATATTGACGCAGGGGTACAAATCGGCGCGGACACTACAATTGCGTCGGGTTGTTATTTGTTGGGCAATACCCAAATCGGTCAAAACTGCACCTTAGAAAGCAGCGTATACATCAACAATTCTGTTATTCATAATGACGTAACCCTTAAATTGGGTACCTACATTGAAGAAAGTGAAGTGGCAGAAAACTGCCAATTAGGGCCGTATGCACACCTGCGCCCGAAATCTATTCTCAAAAAGGGTGCTAAAGTGGGGAATTTTTCTGAAATTAAAAAAGCCGTTATTGGCGAAGGTTCCAAAGTCAATCACTTAAGTTACATTGGCGATACGCAAATGGGTGCGGGGGTAAATGTCGGTGCCGGAACCATTACGTGTAATTATGACGGCAAAAACAAACATACAACGGTCATTGGGGACCATGTGTTTGTAGGGTCTAACGTGAATTTTGTAGCACCGGTAACGGTGCACGAATATGCAAAAATCGGCGCGGGGTCAACCATTACCAAGGAAGTTGCTGCCCAAGGTTTGGCAATTGCCCGTTCGCGTCAGGTCGTTCTAGAAAAAAAAGGTGTGAAAAAAAATGACTAAAAGCGTAAATGGCGACTTGCGCATTTTTTCCGGCAATGCAAACTTACCCCTGGCCCAGAAAATCTGCGAACATTTAAATATGGAACTTGGCAAATTGCACGTGGAACGCTTTGCCGACGGAGAAGTAGATGTGCAGATTTTGGAATCGGTCCGCGCACACGATTGCTATATTATCCAACCTACCTGCCCGCCCGTCAATGAAAACTTGATGGAACTGCTTATTATGATTGACGCGTTTAAACGCGCCAGTGCAGGTAAAATTACTGCGGTTATCCCCTATTTTGGTTATGCGCGTGCGGATAGAAAGTCTTCGCCGCGTGTGCCGATTACCGCCAAATTGGCCTGTAACTTAATCACGCAGGCCGGGGCGGACCGCGTGATGGCGATTGACTTGCACGCCGGTCAAATTCAGGGATTTTTTGATATTCCCGTGGACCATTTACGGGCCCGCAAAGTGTTTTTGGATTACTTCCAAGATTTTAAGCGAGAAGATTTGGTCGTCATTTCCCCCGATGTGGGTGGTGTGGAACGCGCCCGTAAATTTGCCGCCAAAATGGATGCAGGGCTTGTTATTATTGATAAGCGCCGGCCCAAACCTAATGAGGCGGTAGTCTATAACGTCATTGGGGACGTGAAAGACAAAGTGTGCATTATTTTTGATGATATTGTAGATACGGCGGGCACTTTAACCACCGTAGCTAATAAAATTAAAGAACAGGGTGCGCGTGAAGTGTATGCCGCGTGTGCCCATGGGTTACTTTCGCGCAATGCCGTAGAACGCATTAATAACAGCGCAATTAAAAAGCTGATTATTACCGATTCTTTGCCGGTGCGTGATTTGGGACCGAAAGTGGAAACGCTGTCTGTATCACATATTTTAGCAGATGCAATCCAACGCAACCACGATGGACAATCCATTAGTGGTATGTTTAACTAAATTTTTAAAATAAAAGGAGAAATAAGATGGAAAAAGTAAGTATTTCTGCCGCCGCCCGCGAAGGCATCGGCGTAAAAGGGGCTCTCTCTAAGATTAGAGCCGAAAAAAATGTACCGGCCGTAGTGTACGGCGGGCACAAAGAACCTGTTAGCGTAACCGTCAGCATGAAAGATTTGGATAAAATCATTAAAGCCGGTAAAAATACGTTAGTAGAAGTAGACCTTAACGGAACAAAGGAACTGGCGCTAGTTAAAGAAGTACAATACCACGCCGTAACCGATAAACCGATTCACGCCGACTTTCAACGCGTCAGCATGAAAGACAAAATGGACGTGGTGGTACCGATCCGCTTGGAAGGAACTTCTGCCGATATTGCCCAATACGGTGCTATCGTGGAACACATTATGCGCGAAATTGAAGTACGCGCTTTAGTAAGTGCTATCCCGCACGAAATTGTGGTAGATATTACCCCCATGACCATCAATAAAGGTATCGTGGCCGGTGATATTAAACTGCCGGAAGGTGTGGAACTTAAAACCGACAAAGAAGCCCCGGTGGTACACTTGGCTATTCCGAAAGATGAAGAAACGCCCGCTCCTGCCGCGGCTGCCGATGCAGCTGCTCAGCCGGAAAGTTCTTCTACCAAAGGTAAGAAAGACGAAGAAGGAAACCTTACCAAAGGGACCGAAGCGGCTAAAAAATAGTTTATGCAATACCTCCTGGTTGGCTTGGGGAACCCTGGCCCTGAATATGAGCGCACGCGGCACAATGTGGGATTTCGCATGGTGGATGCAGCTGCAAGTAAATGGGGCGTACAGTGGCAACCATGGCAGAAACTGGGAGTGTATGGCAAAACAAACGTGGCAGGGCATGAGGTGTTTTTATTAAAACCCTACACGTATATGAATCTATCGGGTCAGGCTGTAAGCAGCCTGGCCCGGTTTTATAAAATTACACCTGACCGGGTGATTGTTTGCTTTGATGATGTGTCTTTAGATGTTGGAAAGCTGCGCTTACGCGGTAGCGGTTCAGCCGGCGGCCAAAAAGGCATGAAGCACATTATTGAGCAACTGGGGACGGACCAAATTGCGCGGCTACGTTGTGGGATTGGGCCTAAACCCGAGAAGTTTGATTTGGTAAATTTTGTACTGGGTAAGTTTTCCCGGCAGGAAGAAGAAGTTTTATCCCCCGCCTTAGAGCGTGCGGTCTGTGCGCTGGAAAGCTATTTCAAAGACGGCCTGCAAAAGGCCATGAACGAGTTTAATTAAAGTTCTTTCTTCATAATTTCTATTTTGTTATAATTTAAATACAATTTAATCTGTTTTTGGAACTGTATGAAGAATACAGAGAGCTTTTAGGATACTAAAGGCACTGCGTAACTCCAAAAACAGTCGCTAAAATAAACACTATGATCTGCTTAGCTGATCCCTAATAGACATAGTGCTTAATGTTTGCCGCTTTTATAAGCGGCAAGCAGCGGCTGTTGTGTTCGGGTGAGTTACGCAGGCTCGGCATAATGGCCGCTTTTGCTTTGTATTTCTTCATAATTTGGAGAATATATGGCAAATAGTGTTTCACGTAATAGAACTTTGCAGATTACCGCCGAAGAAAAAGAAAAATTAAAAAAAAGGATTCTTTCTCTTGAGGATTTAACTTCTGTTTCCCCTGTAAATAAAACAATTTGTGCAGATCTATTTCAAGCAATCGATTTTATACCAAACAATTTTGCAGATTTAATTATTATTGATCCTCCATACAATTTAGACAAGAAATTCAATAACTTTTCTTTTAAAGCTATGGCACAAGGGAAATATATTCAGTATTTAGAATCATGGTTGCCACAGGTTTGTAATAAATTAAAATCTACAGGATCTCTTTACATATGTGGCGATTGGGGAACAACTTCGGCATTACAATTAGCATTAAGTAGGCATTTGACAATTATAAATCGCATTACCTGGCAACGAGAAAAAGGAAGAGGTGCCAAAACAAATTGGAAGAATTCAATGGAAGATATTTGGTTTGCTGTGAAAAATCCAAAAGAGTATTTTTTTGATGTGGACAAAGTAAAGATAAAACGAAGAGTGATAGCACCTTATCTTGAAAACGGGAAAGCAAAAGACTGGAAAAAAGAAGAAGACGGAAATTTTAGAGTAACATACCCCTCTAACTTTTGGGACGATATAACGATTCCCTTTTGGTCTATGCCAGAAAACACTCCGCATCCTACTCAAAAACCCGAAAAATTATATGCAAAATTGATTCTTGCTTCTTCCAAAGAGGGAGATATGATTTTTGATCCATTTTTAGGAAGCGGTACAACAAGTGTAGTTGCAAAAAAATTAAATAGGCGTTTTTGTGGAATTGAAATAGATGAAATGTATTGCCTATATACTGAAAAACGTCTTCAAATAGCAGAAATAGACAAAGCAATTCAAGGATATGAACAGGGTGTTTTTTGGGAACGAAATACATTAAATTTCCAACGAAAACAAACAACTATTTCAAAAGACGAAAATTTATTTGAAGAGGATTTATAATATGCAAAATTTATTAACCAAGCAAAAATATCGTGAAATTGAGAAAAATATTGTACAACTCTTAAATTTTAAAGGGCAGGATTTAGTTTCACAAACTTCTTTGAGATCTCCGCGCGCTGTTGGAGATGCGGTTCAAGAATTTCTAACAGAAAATTTAAATTTGTGTATTCCTAAAGGAATTGTACGCCAATACGAAGTTGGTTTTCAACGCCGTTCTATGGAAGATATGGCTTTTTATGATACCAACGATTACTATTATGCAATTGATTCCAAGACTCACAATAAAAATACTGTTTTTAATATGCCTAATTTAATTTCTGTAAAACGTCTTTCCAATTTCTATATGAACGATAAAAATGTGTTCAATATTTTAATCGTAGAATACGAAATAGGAAAAAATAAAATCTATTACTCGAATTGTCATTTTAATCCTATAGAACAATATTCGTGGGATTGTTTAACTTTAGGTGCTCTTGGTTGGGGACAGATTCAAATAGCTAATTCAAATCGACTGCTTTTTAATCAGGAAGCATCTAGAAAAGAGTGGATGATAAAAATGTGTGAAATGATGGAAGTTTTTTATCAAGAAGAATTAGGAAAAATTGGAGAAAGGATTACATGGTTTCATTCTGTAAAAAATTTTTGGCAGAATCATCCGTAATTGATATTTTGGTAAAACTGAATAAGGTGGATGCCGAGAAACAATCTAACATGAAACAAAAATTAAAAACCCGCTTTTTAAAGCGGGTTTTTTATTAAGCGTTTGTTTAATTATTCTAAGATACAAGCCATTTTTTCATCAAAACGACCGCCGATTTTTTCACAAGCACTTTTGCTGGCTTGCGTACGCTTGTCGGTAGAAAGGTTCAAATCGCCTTGTTGTTTGGCAGAACTTGTTTGTTGTTGCACGTAGATAAAAGGTTGTGGAGTACTTTTTTCCACACTTAAGCGCAACGTCATTTGTTTGCCGTCTTTTTCCAAATTGCGGGCCGTAGCAAAGCAGGTGTGCGCGTGATTATTGCAAAAAAATCGGTATTTCCAAACATCATTGGAAGGGTTTTGCATGTTGAGCGCGGCAAAGCGGTCGGCTTGGTTGTCTTGCGCCGGGTAGGTTTTGTTTTTGGCATAATACGTACCCAATTTATCGCCGATAGCGCGTAAGTTGGTTTTGGCCTCGCTCACTTGCGTTTGTTGCGGAATATGCGCACAACCGATGGCAAGTACCGCTAAAAGCGTGCTTAAAATAATAAATGCTTTTTGTTTGTTCATATTTTTTCCTATTTTATTTTGTTTCAAAAGCCATGCAGCAATTGCCTAGCATGCATTTAGAGCAGTTGCATAAACTTTGTGCCACACGTAAACCAGCAAGCAATTTGCGAGCAAAGTCTGTTAAAGTTGGGTCGCGCGCGCCAAGGACAAGCAAAATATCACCCGGCTGGGCCGCGGCTGCCATTTGGGCTAAAATGCGTTCGCGGCAAGATTCGTAGGATACATTTACTCCGCGTTTTTTAAGCCCGTCATAGACCGTTTTGCAAGTAATTCCCTCGGGGATTGTACCGCCGGGATAGTAAACCTCGGTAAGCCACAGGTGGTCTTCGGGGCCGATACTTTTGGCAAAACTGTCCACAAATTCTTGCGTTAAAAGTTTAATGGACGTAAACGCGTGCGGTTGATAGAAAGCAAGCACGCGTTTTCCGCGCAGGTGCGCCGCGGCGATGGTGGCGGCTAACTTGTGCGGGTTGTGGGCAAAATCGTCCACTACTTCAATTTTATTGTAACTGCCAATGGAGGCAAAACGGCGGGCAATTCCAGTAAAACGGCTTAACGCCTGCGCACAGGTTTGTAGATCTATGCCCATGTGCATGGCGGCCGCGACGGCGGCGGTAGCATTGGCTACGTTGTGTACGCCGGGGATTTGCAAGCGGAACGGTTGGCCTTGAATTGTAAAATCCGAGCCGAAACCGTCCACTTTAATATCGGTGGGGTGTACGTCGCCCAGCGAAATACCAAACGATTTATCTCCGCCCAGCGCGCGCAGATTTTCTTCTTCTGCATTGATAATTGCGGTTTTACAATGTGAAATAAACTGTTTAAAGTAGCCTTGCAAAATATCAATTTCTTTGTGGTCTTTTTGCAAGTTTAAGCACAGACCCAGATAGGGTTGGTATTTAACGATAGAGCCGTCGCTTTCGTCGGCCTCAATGACCAAAATATCGCTATTGCCTTTGTACACATTTCCAAAAACGCCTTGTTCTTTTTGCAAGGATAAAATAGCCGCGCCCGTAATGACGGACGGAGACAGACCTGCAAAAGCCAAAATATCATAGACCATAGCTGTTGTGGTGCTTTTTCCGCTAGTACCGGAGACGGCAATTGTGCGGTGCTCTGCTACGTGTTGGGCCAAAAGTTCGCTGCGGTGCATCGTGGGGATACCGAGCTGCTTGGCTTTAATCAGTTCCGGGTTATCCTCTTCAATGGCGGAAGATAAAATGACCAGTTCGGTTTTTTCATCAATGCCGCTACCGTCTTGCGGGTAAAGTTTAATATCTAGTTTTTTAAGATAATCCCACAAGGCCATGTCCGTGTAGCCCTTGCTAATCAGCCGGTCTGAGCCGGTAACTTCGTCATTTCCCATGGCGTGAAGTTGGGCTAAGGCGGACATACCTACCCCGCCGATTCCTACGAAATGTATTTTCATTTTTGTTTTTCCTTTAGTTTAAATTTTGCAAAATCACTCATCGTGTAAAAGCCACTGGGCCGCTTAACGAGCCAGGCCGCAATATCCAAAACGGAAGCGGCAAATAAATCGCGGTTAGTGGCTTTGTGTGTGAGGGTTATTTCATCCAAATTAGATGTGAGCGTGGCACTATGCGTACCGATGGTTTCCCCAATGCGCTCATAAGTTACTTGCTCGGTGGGCAAGTCCATTTCCGCGGCAATGCGTTTGGCGGTGCCGCTGGGAGCGTCTTTTTTATGCACGTGATGAATTTCGTGCAGCGCCTTTTGGTAGCCCTTATACATTTTGCACGCTTGTTTAATCAGTTCAGTAAAAAAATACACACTTAAACTAACATTGGGGGCAAAAAAGACAGGGATTTTTTCTTCCGATTGTAACTGGAATAAAAAAACCTCGGGCAAGTTTGTGGTGCCTGTTAAAAACGGTTTTTTGTGTTTTTTAGCCAGCAAAAAAGCTTCTTGTGCACCGACGGGAGTGGAAAAGTCTACCACCATATCAAACGGTTCTTGTATGTCCGTTTGCCCGGCACTGCGCGTGGCGGAAACAACTAAATTTTTTTGCGGGTTTTTTTGGATCAGGCGCGAAATCGCTTGCCCCATTTTCCCATTTGCACCGTTTAATAAAATGCGAATTTGTTTTTGTTTTTTCATTTGAAAAAGTGCTCCAACAAATATTCTACAATTTGACGCCCGTTCATGGCAGCCCCTTTAAGTAAATTGTCTTCTGTGACAAAATAATGGATAACCTTGGGGTCTTCTACGTCTAAGCGCAAGCGGCAGATAAAAGTTTCTTCTTTACCAGCGGCCTGTTTGGGGGTCATAATTTGTTCACTGTAAACTACGTTGGGAAACTCGTTCCACAATTTTTTAACTTGCTGCAAATCAAAATTTTCCTGTGCTTTAATCGTCACTCCCAGCGCGTGTGAAACTTCTACACCGACGCGCACCGTATGGCAATACACTTTAATATGGGGCCAACCCATAATTTTGCGGGTTTCATAGAGGCCTTTGAGTTCCTCGGAAGTGTGGCCGTTTTCCTGGATAGCGCCGATGAGCGGTACGCAGTTTTTTTCGTACAAAGAGCCGGGCGTGTGAAAATCGTCCAGCAGTTTTTTGCCGCCGCCGCTGATGGCTTGATAGGAACAAAAAAAAGCTTCGGTAATGTGATAATAGGGAGCCAGCGGAGCTAAGCTCATGACAAAGCCGGTCGTCGTGCAGTTGGGGCTAGCAATCAGTTGCGTTTGCGCGGTTATGGTATGGGCGTTGATTTCCGGAATGACCAGCGGCACGCCGGGAGTCATGCGGAACTGTGACGACATATCTACCATAAATTTGACCCGGTTTTTAAGTTGAGGGACCAGGGCAGCGCTGACGGGATTGTCGGTGCAGAGAACGGCAATATCCAAAGCCGGGATTTCATCGTTGCGCCCGAACGTTTTGAGTTCAAAAGGGAGTTTGACTTTTTTAAGTTGGGCCTCTACGTTGCGCCCCACCATTCCGTTAATACCAATAATTCCTACGGTAGTCATAGTAAAAATTCCTTGGGCATTTGTGCCAAAAGTGTGTCAATTTTGGTTTTGTTTTCGGCGGAAATTTCCCCAAGCGGCAAACGTACGGCGGACGTGCCGTAGCCGCGTTTATGAAGCATATATTTGATGCACGTGGGGTTGGTTTCCAGGTAGCACGCTTTTACCAGTGGATAAATTTGCGCAAAAACATCAAATGCTTGCTGTGTTTGTCCTTGCTTAAACAAGTCATAAATTTTTACAAATGCGGGGGCCAACACACACGCGGCTGCGCTGATAATCCCGGCGGTGTTAAGTGCTAAAAATTGCGGAAACAAATCATCATTGCCGCACAAATAAGCCAGGCGGTTTTTGTACGCGACGGCCGTATCTGTGACGTGCGCCATATCATAATCAGATTCTTTGATCCCAATAAGCTGCGGGATTTCTTGAAGCAAAGCAGCCAATACGGGGGCGGCTAATTTTTGCCCGGTGCGGCCGGGAATATGATACAAAACAAGCGGCAGGCCGACGCCGGCAGCGGCTTTAAAATGTGCCACCATGCCCGACGGATTGGGCTTGTTGTAATACGGCGTAACAACCAAAGCGGCATCCGGTTGATAAGCGGCAGCTAGGTGCATGTTTTCTACGGTAGAAGCGGTGCAATTAGTACCGCAACCGATAATTAACTGACGGCCAGCTTGTTTGATGGGGGCCGCGCAAAGATCTAAAATTTGTTTCTTCTCTGCCGCGCCAAGCGTGGGGGTTTCGGCCGTAGTGCCGAGCAAAACTATCCCCTGTACGCCGGCGTTTAATTGAGCGTGCAACAGTTTAAGTAAAGAGGGAACATCTAAGGACCCGTCTTGTAAAAACGGAGTGACTAGTGCCGTAAAAACACCTTGTAACATAAAAACCTCCTGCGTGGGTCTTTGTTCATATTGTAGCAATTTAATTGGTATAATAAAGTAACTTATTTAAGGGGTTTTGTATGACCGAAGAAATGTCAAAAGAAGTAAAAGAATCTTTACTAAATAGCGTTACTGGGAATATATCCTTCAAGCAAGGGCCCGGGATATGGGCGGGGCTTTTGTTGGTTCTGTTTTTAGTTTCGTCGGTTTGCGGGATTTATTTAACCGTAAAACCGGGTATGAAGTGCGGGAAACAAGCTGATAAAAAGGAGGGAGTAAGTGCCAAATTATCAACATTGGCAGCTAAAAACGAACAAGGCAACGTAGCGTGGATTAAAGTGCGCGGCGTGATTGCTACGGATAATTCTTCCTCTCCGTTTAGCCGCCCGCAAGGGGCCAGCGCAATTGCCAAAAAAATACGTGAAGCTGGCGAAGAGAATGATGTAAAAGCCATTGTGCTGGATATCAATTCCCCCGGCGGAACGGTAGCTTCGGTTCAAAATATTTATAGTGAAATTTTGCGTGCCAAAAAGAACGGCAAAAAAGTGGTGGCTCTTTTCCGCGACGTAGCCGCAAGCGGCGGTTTTTATATTGCCATGGCTGCCGATAAAATTGTGGCCGAACCGGGGACAATTACCGGGTCGGTAGGGGTCATTATGCAAGGGGCTAACGTGGAAGGTCTTTTTGAAAAAATCGGTGTGAAAATGATACCGATTACCTCGGGTAAATACAAAGACATCGGTTCTGCCTACCGCCCCATGACCGAGGCCGAAAAAGCACTTTTGCAGGATATGGTGGATGATACCTATACCCAGTTTTTTGCCGCGGTAAAAGCCGGGCGACCCAATGTGGAAGAATCTGTTTTGCAAGAATATACCGACGGGCGCGTGTTTACCGGGCAGCGGGCGTATAATTTGGGATTTATTGATAAACTGGGCGGCGAAGAAGAGGCTCTTAATTTGGCCGGGGAACTGGCCGGTATCAAGGACCCGAAAATAATTTCGTCTAAATCCGACAATTTGCGGGAGTTTATTTTCTCCATGGGCTCTTCTATGGAAGGGAGAAGTTTGGCTAAACAGTTGGAATCGTTAGCTACGCCTAGCGTGTCTTATTTGTGGATGAACTAATGAAACATTTACTAGATACTTATTTTTTGTATACGCAAGATTCCGCCGCCGGGGTGCGCCGTCTGTTGGAAAGACGTTCCTTCCGGCAAGCATGCGTGGGTTATTTTGTGGCGGCCTTGAGCTGGGTGTTGTTTTTCAATATCGGCGATCAACTGAGCCTTTTTGCGCTGCTATTTAAATTGTTTATTGTGTTTGTGGCGGAAATGACGGCCGGTTATTTTGTGGCGGCTTTGTGCGGCTTGTTTTTGGATTTGCGTCGCGTACAAGTGTCTGCGGCCCAATTATTTGTATTGGTGGGAAGTTCCGGGTTTATCAAGGCGCTGCTGATTGCGTTTGCGCTTGTTTCCGCGGCCTTGCCCCAGGTGCATTTGGGGTTTCTTTTCCCGTTGGCCGTTTTACTGGTTTGGGTGCTACAACTGGTCTATTTGGTGCGCGGCCTTAAACACGTGTGGGATGTGGACACGTGGGAAGCATTGGGTGGGTGGTTGTTTGGTGCCGTTCCGGTGTGCGTAGCGTTTGGCTTGGTAGGAATTTTCTTTATTTGGTTTTTGGTTGTACTGTTTTAGTAGAGGTGTAGTATTTACAGTCTACCTTGTTTTTTGCTACAATATCCTTACAATTTGTTGTAAAACGGTGCGGTGGCCAAGTGGTAAGGCGAGAGTCTGCAAAACTCTTATTCGTGGGTTCGATTCCCACCCGCACCTAATTTGTTAAAATGGAAACTCCCGTAAGGGGGTTTTTTATTTTAACAAATTAGGTCGTTGGAGCAACACCAACTGC
>CACXHA010000037.1 GCA_902767385.1 uncultured Elusimicrobium sp. | reverse complement strand
GTTCCTGCCCTAGGAAATAGGAACATGGAGTCATAATAATGACACGAATGAGCTAAACCCCCGAATTGGTACGCGGGGGTTTATTTTATGCCAAAAAACAGACGTTTTTAAGGGGACCTTTATTCCCACCAGGTTTCCTGCGTAATACAAGGCACACTTTTTGCGTGAAATACGGGGTTTTTATTCTCTCGTCGTTGTGCGCGGTAATCTTTTAAAGCCTCGCAGACTTGTTTGCGAAGCCGTAAAATGGAATAGATGTTAATAAGAGCCATAAGCGTCATACACAGGTCCGCCAGGCCCCAAGCTAGGTTTAATTCTATAACCGAGCCGACAATAATAATAGCGCAGACCAATAACCGGAAAACGAACATGACACGCCGGCGCCGGCTCCAAAATTCCAAGTTAGATTGACCGTAATAATAGTTTCCGATAATGGAAGTAAAAGCAAATAAAAGTACGCTGATAGACACAAAATAACTGCCGAAAGAACCAATTTCGTGCGCCAAGGAAGCTTGAGTGAGAGCAATTCCTTCTAGTCCGGGGAAATGGGTATAATCAGCCAGCAGTACGATAAAGGCTGTACAACTGCAAATAATTAACGTGTCCACAAACACACCAAACATTTGTACATAGCCCTGTTTAACAGGGTGTGAAGTATGGGCGGTAGCGGCGGCGTTGGGGGCAGACCCCATACCGGCTTCATTGGAAAAAAGGCCGCGCCGTGCTCCAATCATTACGGTGGCGCCCAAGGTTCCGGCAGCTATTTTTTGCAAAGAAAACGCATCGGATACAATTAGGCTAATCACGTGGGGAATGTGTATGATATTTAATAACATTACCAGCAACGTAATGGCGATATAAGCCAAAGCAAAAATAGGTACAATAATGGCTGAAAAAGTAGCAATACGTTTTAGGCCGCCAAAAATGATGGCTCCCGTCAATACGGACAGAACACAACCCGTTATAAGCGGGCTAAAATGAAAGGTGGTCTGCAAGGACTGGGCAATGGTGTTGGCCTGTACGGAGCTAAATGCTAGCGGGAACGTGAGTAACAGCATAATGGAAAAGACCATCGCTAAACGTTTACTTTTAAGACCACTACGGATATAATAAGCCGGTCCTCCGCGAAAAGTGTTCCCTGATTTTACTTTATAAATTTGAGCCAAAGTGCTTTCCGCAAATGAGGAAGCTGCTCCAAATATAGCAATAAGCCACATCCAAAATATCGCACCCGGCCCGCCGGTAGTAATTGCCAAAGCAACCCCGGCAATATTTCCGGTGCCTACGCGGGAAGCAGTGCTGATGGCAAACGCTTGAAACGGAGAAATATGCCCGGTTCCAGTGATATTATCTTCACTACCCACTAACAGGGACCACATTTCTTTGGGATTGAGCCATTGTACAAAACGGGTGGCCAATGTAAAATATATTCCCGAACCAATCAGCATGGCAACGAGGATATAGCCTAAAAAATGGTCATTTAAAAACGCTACTTGCTGTGAGAGGTTTTCTAACATAAAATCTCCTATTAGGGGTAAAAGATGTGAGCAAGGAAAAAACTAAGGCAAGAAATTTAATTTTTTGCGCAAACTCCGCTCAAAATAACGATTGCTTAACGCAAAAAGCGGAGAAGCAAACATGGTGGCATATATATGCTTTTTGGAAATTTTAATCCGGCGTGTGGGATTGAGCAAATCGGGTGCTTCGTTTATTTTGCGGAAGGTATCGGCCGTCCAAAAAATAGGCCAAGCAACCGCTACGCGGATACGCCATTGACGTTTAGGAATAGCCGCGTAAAATTCAAAAGCCTGTTCCAATTTTTCGCGTCCTACATGGATCCAATGTTTTTTGATAGGAGTAAACCGGAGTGAGTTTTTAGTAAACATCAAATCTCGCGCTGTTAACTTTTCTTTTTCCAAATCTTCTTGCGGGAAATAGCATCTGCCATGACGCAAATCACGCGGCAAATCACGCAAGACATTAACGATTTGCAAAGCTTCGCCGATTTGTTGGCCCATATCAAAAAAGATTTCTTTGGGAATTGATACGGGGGTTACTCTTTCGATGAGCTGCCCCCAAAAGAAGCCGGGTTTTCCGCCCATTAAGCGGCAGTAATCCAGTAATTCTTTTTGTGTTTTTAATGCAACAATTCCTTCTTCTTTTTTGTGCGGGAAGCGTTGCAAGTCCAACTTCATACCTTCACAAACTGCCTCTACTACATCGGCAATATAAGTTTTTAAATCCGGCTCAATACGCCGCAATCCTTCCAAACAATCCTCCAAGTGCAACAGGAGGGTTTTTTCGTAAGGATTTTCACTCGTACCGCTGAGTTCTTGAAACAGAGTGATTTGCTTTTCTAAATTTTCAGCCCGTACAATTTGCGGGAATTTTTCTACCCAGTACAATCGCCGAGAAGCAGGCAGCAAATTGGTGTCCGCCATCGTGTCGGCATAGCGGCAAAGCAAGTAAGCAATACCAAATGCCGGACGGATAGAATCAGGCAAAATGCGTGCACTTAAGTATAAGCTACGAGATGTTTTTTTAAGCAGCGTATCTAATTTCATATATATACAATAGCATTTCTA
The DNA here is from genome assembly GCA_902767385.1 of uncultured Elusimicrobium sp. Lineage (GTDB taxonomy): Bacteria > Elusimicrobiota > Elusimicrobia > Elusimicrobiales > Elusimicrobiaceae > Avelusimicrobium. The sequence continues at coordinate 3,137 of CACXHA010000037.1, read as the reverse complement.
GACGAAATAGTCCAAAGTTTTTTTGGAAAAAGTAAAAAACTTGTTTATGCAGTGCCATAAAAAATTTTGATGTTTTTGCAACGACCGATTTTTACTAAAAGATTCTCATTAAAACTAGCACTCTAAAAAGGGGGTTGACAAAAATAAAATAATTACTTATAATTTTAGCAGGTATAAGTTTTGAGTGCTAAAATAAAACAAAATTTTAGACGGTACAACACTAAGTGAGAATGGCATCATGCGTATTTTAAAACCGGAAGTTGCGAAAGCGCGTAAAGAAAAAATTTTGCGTTGGGTGGTCCAGCAATATGTGGAAACACGCAGGCCCGTAGGATCTCAAATGATTGCCGATGGGGTTTTGAAGGATGTTTCCAGCGCAACCATCCGCAACATTATGGCTGAGCTAGAGCAAGAGGGATATTTGTATCAGCCGCATACTTCTGGCGGACGTATACCTACGGATAAAGCCTACCGTTATTATGTGGACTATTTGGCTAACGTGCAAAAAATGGCTGCCAAAGAACGGGAGCAAATTGAAAAACAATATGATGCGCGCGTGAACGAAGTAAATAATATGTTGGTGCAAACTTCGCGGTTGCTAGCAATGCTCTCGGGTGCAGCGGGATTTGTATATACCGCGCAAGTAGATGACCAGCGTATCCAACGTTTGGATTTTCTGCCTTTGGCTCCGGGGGCGATGTTGGCGGTACTGGTAACACAGTCGGGTACGGTACGTCATTGGCCGGTGCATATGGCGCAGGTAATTTCACCGGCAAAACTGCAAGTGCTCAGCCGCTTTATTAACGACGAAATTGCTGGGCATACGCTAGCCGAAGCACGACGGATTTTGTGGCAATATTTGAATTCCGGGCACCGGGAACTGGCCGGTGTGGCCGACGTGGCAACGCAAGTATTAAAGGATATGTCAACGCCTAAAACCGGCGGAGATGAATTATATGTAGAAGGTATCGGGCGGCTACTGGAAAATACCACGCAAGAAGATTACGAAGATCTTAAACAAATGATGCGTGTGGTGGAAGAACGGGACCGTTTTTCTTCATTACTTAATGCAAAATTGGCTGAGTTAGACAAAACAGACAAGCGCATGAACGTTTCTATCGGTAGCGAAAATAAAACGCCCGAACTTAAAAATTTAAGCATTGTATCCACCACCTGCCGCGTGGGAGATAAAACCGTAGGAATGTTGGGGATTATCGGTCCTAAACATATGGAGTATACAAGGGTAATGGCCCTGGTCAATTACATTGGCAGCTTGTTAGAAGCGTCTATGAATCATTGGAACGCGCTGCCTTTAGAGGACGACGATTTATGAGCAAACATAAAAAACATAACTTGGAGCACGAGGAATTAGCAGAGGAACAATTGGCCGAAGAACAAGCGCAAGAAAATGCTTGTGAAGACGAACAAGAAACTCCCGCTAAAACCGAAGAGCCCGATTACCGCGACCAATACGTACGCTTATACGCGGAGTTTGACAACTATAGAAAACGCACCGAGCGCGAAAAAGTGGCGCTGATCGCCTACGGCAAAAAAGATTTTGCCCTAAAAATGCTGCCGATGTATGAAGTACTACTTCGTCAGCAAAAAGCCTTGCAGGATAATCAAGACCAAGACCCCAAGGCTTTGCAAGATGGAATGCGGATGATTTTGACGGAACTAAACAAAGCGTTTTCCGCCGAAGGTATCCAAAAAATGGATGTACTAGGTAAGCCCTATAATCCAGAAAATCAAGAAGTGGTAGCAATGATTCCTGCCCCGGCCGACAAGGACGGACTGGTTTTGGATGAAGTAAAAATGGGTTTTACGATGCAAGGTCAAGTATTGCGTCCTGCCAGTGTAGTAGTAGGACAAGCGAAGGAAGAAAACTAATTTAAAAATTTCACAGTAAGGAGAAATAGTATGGCTAAAATTATTGGTATTGACTTAGGAACTTCTAACACCGCTGCTGCGGTAATGGAAGGGGGCAGAGGAACGATTATCCCGTCTGCCGAAGGAAGCTCTATCGGCGGGAAAGCCTTTCCGTCTTACGTGGCGTTTACCAAAGACGGACAAAGATTGGTGGGTGAACCGGCCCGCCGCCAAGCGATTGCCAACCCCGAAGGAACGGTAACTGCTTTTAAACGCAAAATGGGAGAAAACTACAAATATAATTTGCGCGGCCAAGAATTTACCCCCCAACAACTTTCCGCTTTTGTACTTCAAAAAGTAAAAAAAGATGCGGAAGCTTTCTTGGGCGAACCGGTAGAAAAAGCCGTTATTACGGTACCTGCTTATTTTAATGATAACCAACGTCAGGCCACCAAAGACGCGGGCCGTATCGCCGGGTTAGATGTGGTACGTTTGGTCAACGAGCCGACGGCTGCCGCGTTGGCGTTTGGGATTGATAAAGCCGGTAAAGAACAAAAAATTATGGTGTTTGATTTGGGCGGTGGTACGCTGGATGTAACCATTATGGAAATGGGCAAAGAAGGAACCTTTGACGTGCTCGCCACTTCTGGGGATACGCAGCTGGGCGGTACGGATATGGATAACGCCATTATCAAATGGATGACCGACGAATTCCGCAAACAAACCGGCATTGATTTGTCCAACGACAAACAAGCGGCGCAACGTTTAAAAGATGCGGCCGAAAAAGCCAAAATCGAACTTTCTACCACTATGGAAACCGACATCAACTTGCCGTATATTACTGCCGGTGCCGACGGGGCCAAACACTTGGAAATGCGTTTGTCCCGCGCGAAACTGGAAAGCTTGGTGGACGATATTGTTAAACGCTGTGGTAAATCCGTAAATCAAGCGTTAAGTGACGCCGGTCTAACCTCTAGTCAAATTGACCGTATTATTTTGGTCGGTGGGCCGACCCGTATGCCAATTGTGCAAAAATATGTAGAAGATTTGGTCGGCAAAAAAATTGAACGCGGCATTGACCCTATGGAATGTGTGGCAATCGGCGCGGCAGTACAAGCCGGTATTTTGACCGGGGAAGTAAAAGACGTTCTCTTGTTGGACGTTACTCCCTTGTCATTAGGTTTGGAAACGTTGGGCGGTGTATGCACGCGCTTAATTGAACGCAACACCACCATCCCGGTGCGCAAAACGCAGATTTTCTCTACGGC
>CACXHA010000036.1 GCA_902767385.1 uncultured Elusimicrobium sp. | reverse complement strand
CAAAAACCGCGAGCCCGGCCTGCAGGAAAATTCCGTCAGGAATTTTACCGGAAGGCAAGTCCGTATCTGGTGGGCGCAGTAAAATTTAACCCCCGCACTCAGTGCGGGGGTTTTTTCGTCACTAAACTTATAACTTAAATGATAATCATGCGGATAGCCATAATAATTAAAATAATCCCAGCTACCAGTTCCAGTTTCTTACTCAGCAAATTTTTAATCTCTTTACCGCCCAAGTGGCTGCCTAAAAGAGTCATCACAAAGCTAAGCACTAAAAGCAAAATCACTTCGGGGAAGAAATGGCGGTCCATCGTTTCAAACGCGTAGCCCACCAAAAAACTGTTAAGCCCAATTAAACACGAAACTTTAATCAGTTTGCGTAGTCCCCCGGCATCTTCATCGCGGAAACTGGGCGATTTTTCAATGGATTCCAACATCAGTTTAATCCCCAACAAAAGCAGGAACGCAAACGCCACCCAGTTGTGTGCAAAATACACCCAATTGCGAAAGAAAATCACACTAATTAAGTAGCCAATTCCAAAAAATACGACGTTGGCAGCCGTAAAAAACAAAGCCATTTTAACGGAAAATACACTTTTGTTTTCTTTGGTCATATTGACCGAGGACATATTGGCCGTTACCATATTGTCCACACAGATACAAATTAAAATAATAATTACCGAGATAATTCCCATAGTAACACCTCACTGTAAGATACCGCTATTCTACCAAATGCCTATCCCTTCTAGCAACACCTTAATCCCCAAAAGCATCAGTACCGCGCCCCCGGTTATTTCCATATTGCGTCCAAACTTTTTACCTAAATAATGCCCTAAGTAAAACCCGCATAAACTGGTTAAAAAGACACACACCACCAAGGCAGCTTGCGTTTGCCAAAACGGTGCCCCCGCCAAAGCAAGTCCCGCCCCTACAAATAACGCGTCCAAACTGGTAGCCACCGCTAAAGCAAGCTGCGTTTTGAGGGAAGTAAAAATCGGGCAGGATACTTCTTCCCCCGGGCCAAACGCATTTTTTATCATACGCAGGCCAATAAAAACTAAAATCGCAAACGCAATCCATGCGCCCAACGTGCGGCTTGCATGCACCCATGTTCCGCTCTCAAACCCTACGGCAAACATTACAAAATGCATCAGCGCAAATAGCACACTCACCTGAATAATCAATCGTCCGCAATTATGCGTGCTACGGCTACACCCGGCCGAAACCGTTACCGCCAGGTTATCCATGGAGAGCCCCACCGCTACTAAAAAAGAAGATAAGATATTCATCGTCAAATTATGATACCATTTTTAAAGTAGGGTGAATTTATGGAATCGTTGACACAGTTATATAAGATTGGGATGGGCCCTTCTAGTAGCCACACCATGGGGCCGCGCAAAGCCGCGGAGCAGTTTGCCGCGCAAAATCCGCAAGCGGCCAGTTTTAAGGTAACGCTTTACGGCTCGCTCGCTGCCACCGGCAAAGGCCACTTGACCGACTATGCCATTAAAGAAGGTTTTGAACCACGCCCGGTAACTATTTTGTGGGAACCGTCCGTCTTTCTGCCCAAGCACCCCAACGCTTTACACGTGCAAGCTTTGGACAAAGCCGGGCATGTATTGGCGGAAAAAACACTCTACAGCGTGGGCGGCGGCGAGGTGTGGGATGATTCTTTTATCCCCCACCAAAAATCCATTTACCCGCATAAATCCATGGCGGAAATTTTAAATTATACCGCCAAAAACCGCATGCTTTTGTGGGAATATGTGGAAGAATGCGAAGGCCCGCAAATTTGGGATTATTTAACTACGGTGTGGCACACCATGATGCGCACCATGAACCGCGGCCTAGAAAAACGCGGCGTGCTGCCCGGCTCGTTAGGGTTAGAACGCAAAGCACGACGATACTTACATAGTGCCGAACATGCCCCGGCTTACTTGCGCCGCAAAAACAATTTATATGCGTACGCCTTGGCCTGCGCCGAAGAAAACGCTTCGGGCGGAGAAGTGGTAACCGCGCCTACTTGCGGTTCCAACGGGGTAGTTCCGGCAGTGTGCCGGCTAATTAAAGAAATTTATGAATTTGAAGATATTACCCTAATTCACGCTTTGGCAACTGCGGGTTTGTTTGGCAATTTAGCCAAAAGTAACGCCTCTATTTCCGGCGCGGAAGTAGGGTGTCAAGGTGAAATTGGGGTGGCCTGTGCCATGGCCTCGGCGGCCGCTTGCCAGTTAGAAGGCGGCGACAACCGCCGCATTGCCTATGCGGCCGAAATGGGATTAGAGCACCACTTAGGTTTAACGTGTGATCCCGTGGACGGCTTGGTGCAAATTCCATGTATTGAGCGCAACGCATTAGCGGCCGCGCGCGCCCTTGACTGTGCCACATATGCCTTAATTTCCGACGGGGAACACCGTATTTCTTATGACGATGTGCTGGCAGCCATGATGCAGACCGGCTTGGACATGAAAACCGAATATCGCGAAACCGCCAAAGGAGGACTGGCCCGGTTTTTCAAAAACAATTTACTGCGTTTAAAAAAACGCGCTTCACTACCGCGTATACGGGTGAAGAAAAACAAGTGAGGAATTATGAACAAAAAAATATCGTTTGCCCAATGTGCTACCGTACTTCTGGCCTGTACGGCCGTTGTATCCACAGCTATTTTGCTATATGTGCGCCAATTAACTAATACGCTGGAAAGCGAAACGCTACAAATCTTGCGCGAGTTTGCCAACCAGGATGCGCAACATGTGCAGGCACAAGTTGCGGCCGACTTGGATACGCTAAGCGCAATTGCAACGGCAATGTCCATCTTGCCGGACCCCACCTTAGAAGGTATGACCGAATTATTGGAAACCGAACGCAAACAAAACCTTTTTAAAAATATGGAACTGGGGAGCACAAACGGAGTCACTTATTTAGATAACGGAAAAATGATTAACCTGGCAGGGATGCCCCACTTTGAACGCGCTGTAAAAGGGGAAGCTCAAATTTCCGAACGGGTAACCGATCTCATTGACGGGAAAAATATTCTGGTGGAATCCGTGCCGATTAAAAACAACGACACTGTAATCGGCGTACTGATGGGAACGCGCGACACCGCCACCTTCGGCAAACTCTTAGACATGCAATCTTTCGGTGGGGAAGGATATTCACTTATTGTAGATTCAAACGGAGACAAAGTGGTAGAATCTTTCCACAAAAACGCCATTAGCGGGCTTTACAACATCTTTGATATGCCGGACGACCCTGACCACAAATTGCGTGACCAAGTGCTTAAAGACTTTAAAGTTCGCAAAGGAGGCATTGTAAAATATGAGTCTGCCAAACGCGGCGTGCTGTATATTAGTTACCAACCGCTGGGTATTAATAATTGGTACTTAATTTCCGTAGTACCCGAAAGGCACATCGCCAAAGTAACCGTTTCCCTTGTAACCATGTTGCCGCTACTGTGCCTACTCATCACGCTGGCCGCGTTTGTCTTGGGTGCCTATATTTGTTACGCCTGGCCCACATTACGGCACGAGTGGTCCAACCCGGAATAAGAACTGATTATGCAAAAAATTCCGTCCGTTACAGACTTACGCAATATTTTAATTCTAAGAGGGGAAGGTTCCTTGGGGGATGCCATTATTTCCTCTTGTTGTTACCGCGAAATTAAACGAGCCAATCCCCAAATTCATATCAGCGTAGTTTGTTTTGGAGCCGGTTATCAATTTTTAAAAGAAAATCCGTACATTGACCGGATTATCAAGCTGCCTATCCCTAAACTAATCCGCCCCAATCAACGTTGGCTGACACTAATTTGGTATGGAATAAAATTGCACAAATATCATTTTGACTTGGTATTAGACAGTTCCAACAAAGATTACAAAAACTGGCGCTTATTTAAATGGCTGGTAGGCGCAGACCGCGTGCTTGACTGCTTTACTAGCCCTGTACAACCCTTTGGGGCTCCGCAAAAACATGGTAGTTTACACGAAGCTGCCATTTTACAAATGTTAGACATCAAAAATCCAAATCCTTCATATGACCTGCCTGTTCCTCCCAAAGACCAACAAACGGTGCAAACTTGGCTTACTAAGCATCAGCTATCTGCTTACGTTTTGCTCAACCCATCTGGCTCTGTGGATAAACGCCGTTTCTCCGCTCAAACCTTAAAACACCTAGTTGCTTTATTAGCCCCGTTCAAACAACCCATTATAATTCCCAGTATGCCTGCGATGTATGCGCATTGGCAAGGGGCAACCAAGGATATTCCAAATATACACGTTAAAAAAACAGAAAGCGTTTTTGAACTATTTGAGTGGGTACGGCGAGCTACTATGGTGGTAACCCCGGATACTTCTGTGGTACATATCGCAGCCGGGTTTAACAAACCAACCCTCATCTTTTACAACACCCTCTCTGTGTATAACGCGCCTAATAATCCCCATGCTTTAATTGTGGAAACGGACCGAAACGACGTAAATAACTGCGATTGGGTACTTGTACAAACCCAATTGGAAAAATTACATACTGAGCTTACCGCTTACGCGGAAAATTCAACAAAGTAAGTTGCGCACCTATTATTAATTTGCTAGAATAGAAAAAGCGATTTATGGTGGATGTAGCTCAGCTGGTTAGAGCGCCGGTCTGTGGAACCGGAGGTCGCGGGTTCAAATCTCGTCATCCACCCCAT
>CACXHA010000035.1 GCA_902767385.1 uncultured Elusimicrobium sp. | reverse complement strand
TCAGCTTCTACGCCTAATTGTTCCACGATGATATTTTTTACTCTTTCTTGTACGTTTTCTACAGACATGTTAGTCCTCCAATTAAAAGGGTATTCCCTTATACTTCTATTATAGCAAATTATATATATAAACCGCCGTTTACCGCAAGTACGTGCCCGGTAATGTAGGCGGCATCTTCGCTAGCCAAAAACAAAACTGCTTTGGCGATATCCTGCGTGTTGGCAAAACGTTTAAGCGCAATGGCGTCCAACGCTTTGGCTTTTACATCTTCCGGCAACGAGTCCGTCATCGCCGTTTGGACAAACCCCGGAGCCACTGCATTCACGCGCACCCCACGGGAACCAAATTCTTTGGCAAACGTTTTAGTAAGCCCGATAACACCGGCCTTGCTGGCTACATAATTGGCCTGGCCCGGGTTGCCCATTTCCCCCACCACGGAAGAAATGTTTACAATGTTTCCGTTACGTTTTTTAAACATTACTTTCAGTGCGGCCTTGCTCATTAAAAACGTGCCTTTCAAATTAACGTTAATAACTGCATCAAAATCTGCTTCGCTCATACGGACGGTCAAATTGTCTTTAGTAATGCCGGCGTTGTTGACAAGCACATCTAACTGCCCAAATTCTTTAACGGTGTTGGCTACAAAACTTTCACAATCTTGGGCGTTAGAAATGTTGACTGGCTGGGTATATATTTTACCGCCGAAGGCCGCTAGTTTTTCGGCCGCTTCTTTAAGGCCCAGTTCGTGGCTGGCGCAAATAGCTAGGTTGGCCCCGGCTTTGGCAAATTCCTCGGCTAGCGCAAAACCGATTCCGCGCGTGGCGCCGGTAATCATAACGGTTTTACCTGTGAAAGTAGCCATTAGTGATTCTCCTGGTGCATTTCTTGTTCCAGTTTATCAAAGGTGGGTTTCAAAGCGGCCATTTTGGCGGCAATATCGCCAATAAAATTTTTATCTACTAGACGGGCCGCCGTTTTAAGTGCGTTAAAAATAGCAAAATCGTTGGATTTACCGTGTGAGATAATAGCCACACCGTTCACACCTACCAGCGGTGCACCACCGTAACAATCGGGGTTGGTGTGAGCTTTAACTGCTTTGAAAGCGCCTTTGGATAAGAGCGCGCCCAACATAGCCAGCGGGCGTTTTTTTACTTCGCGCTTAATCATGGCAATCATGGTTTTGGCCAAACCTTCGGCCATTTTGAGAACAATGTTTCCTACAAATCCATCACAAACAATCACGTCCGTATCGCCGGTGTTTACGTCGCGCCCTTCTATCGTGCCCTTAAAGTTGACACCAATATCGCGCATGTGCGGTACAGTGTGCTTGACAAGCATATTGCCTTTGGTTTCTTCTTCTCCAATGGACAAAATCCCTACCGACGGCGCGGGAATATCAAACACTTTTTGCATATAGGCAGAGCCCATAACAGCAAATTGTAATAAATGGATCGGTTTGCAATCGGCGTTGGCACCGCCATCTAATAAAAGACTGACCCCTTTGTAGGTGGGCATGGGGGTTGCAATCGCGGGGCGTTGCACGCCCTTGATGCGGCCCAACCCAAACAGTGCCGCTACCATGGCAGCCCCGGAATGGCCCGCCGAAACAAAAGCGTCGGCTTCTTTTTTATGTACCAAGTCGGCACATACAATAATGCTGGCGTTTTTCTTTTGGCGGCATTCTTTGGCGGGTTCGGCGCCCATATCAATAGTTTCGGGCGCGTGGACGATAGACAAATGTGCGGGAACATCGGCATAGCCGAGTTCGCGCAGTTCTTGGCGCAGCACGTTTTCATCCCCCACCAGGATTACATCCAGGTTGAGTTTTTTAACAGCTTGCAGCGCCCCAAGTACATTGGGGCGCGCGCCAAAATCTCCGCCTAAAGCGTCCAGAGCTATTTTCATAGCAACCTATTATTTAGCGGCCGGTTCTTCTTTGGTTTTTTGGGCCACTACCACACGGTCTTTGTAATACCCGCAAGAAGGGCACACGTTGTGCGGCAAGCGTTTCGCATGACAGTTGGGGCATTCTACTAACTGCGGCAGTTCCACGCCCGAGTTGTGTGATCTTCTCATATCCCGGCGGGAACGAGTGTGTTTTTTCTTTGGATTCGGCATTGGTAATACTCCTATATTTCGTAAAAATTCGCAAGAACTTTACTACTTATTTAAATTTACCTTTTAATACGGCAAAAGGCGACAAATTCTCCGGCTTGCACCCGCATGGTCCGTCGTTTAGGTCGTGACCGCATTGGGGGCAAAGCCCTTTGCAAGTTGCGCTGCACAGAAAACGAATATCTTCCGTAAGCGCAAGTGTTTGTCTTACCACATACATTATATCAATTATTTCAAGTTTCGTGCTATAAGTTTCTGCAAAACGTTCGCTAAACGGTTGGGTAACGTGCTTAAGACAGCGGGCGCACTCTATTTCGCGCTGCCCGGAAATGGTGCCGGTAACGATAATATCTTTAGGGGTAACGGAAAACGAAAGTTCCACCGCGGCTTTGGTAATTTGGTTAGGGGCTTGTAATACGCCCGCAAAGCTTTCGGCCTGCAGTTTAGCCGAGCAATTAAAATTGCCCAGGCGGATTAAATCGTGGGTCTTAAATTTTAAATCTTGCGGAACGTCAAAATCTGCGTAGTTGTTGTGCGTCATAGAAATATTTTAGCAAATTTAAAAGGGCCGGGTGTAGTGCCCGGCCCACTAATACAAGGAGCGTAGGTTTAAATTATTGAATGGTGCCTGTTCCCAGCGGGTCTAGTTTGTTGTAAAAACGAAGCAGTTGGTTAATATAATCATCCGTGATGGTCTGCGGAGTTGTCAGCTGCTGTTCTACCAATGTAGCGGCCTTTTCAGCATTTTCGGTTGGGTCTGCCATTTCTTCCGGCTGTGCTTTCCAGGCTTTGTCTTGCTGTAAAATTTGCTCCCATTCCTGTTGCTCCCGTTGTATTTGCCCCTCCCTTATTTCCTTGCGTATTTGTTTCTTCTCAGCTTCAATTAATTTAATATAACGCCGACGAAACGGTCTTATATTCGTTCTGTAATTTGAAACGACATTCTGGTGTACTTGTAAAACCACAGGATAGTTCACACTGCCTACTCGTGGCAATTTGTTATTATGCGTACGAGCATATTCTTCCAACCACGCCAAATTTGTTTCCAATATTGCAAGATGTTGTTTAGTAAGAGCTAATTCTTCTTGCTCACGTTGTTGTTTATCTGTTTCAACTAACTGATTGTAACGTTTACAAAGAGGATGTTTCTTTCCCAAAACTTCACTTCTCTTTAAAAAGACAAGGTCACTAATTATTTGTTTCCTTAAGCTCTCGGTAGCGCCACGACGAGATATTGAGGGGAGTTTATTGTTATGCGCACGAGCATATTCTTCCAATTTTTTCAAATTGGCTTCCAATCTTTTAATGAGTTCTTCCACAGCTACTTTTTTTGCTACTTGGCGTTCCACCGCCGCGGCTACATTGGGGCGCGTTACAGGAACAGTAAAATTTGTCCGCGCCACGGACGAAATTTTAGGGTTTAGCACATAAGGAGCAGCTTTGGCACCTTTTAATGCTTGCGGTACATATTTAAGTTGTTTTTGGGCGAACGCCGCCGGAGCACAAAGAGTGAATACAAAAATAAGTAGTAATAATTTTGATGTTTTCATACTTATATTGTATGCAAAGCTCAACGGGAAAACCAGGGTCTTTGGACCTAATTTGGAAATGGGCCCTATTTACAAAAAGTTAGAGATCCTGAGCAACGACGACTCAGGATGACACGTTTGTGTTGTTGTCATGCTGAAAAGTCTTTGTTCAGCATCTCTTTATAAGGAGGATATCCCCGACAGCAACCCTCGGGGATGACGGGGTTTTTATAACAACGAGATCCTGAATCAAGTACGGAAGGACCGCCTGAAAAATACGCAAAGGTAATGGTGCAAAAGACAACCTCATTATATAACCATATCTTCTTGGCAACAAAATCTAAACAAAAATAAATGATGTAAAATTGTGCCAAAAAGTGCTACAATAAAAAAAACTTTAAAGGAGCAAATGCATGAAGCAACTATTTTTGTTAGCCGTTTTAGTAGCAGGGTTTGCCTTCCCGGCGTGCGCCGCCGGTGGAACAGGGTATTTTAAATTGTCCTTGTGGGACCGGGCTTCATTTGCTATCCCTAATAATATTGACTATATACAGGGAGTGGACCTGGGGATCGGCTCTACCACGCGCAACATGACAGGTTTTCAATGGGATTTGATTTGGGCGGAATCCCAATATTTAACCGGGGTAAGCTGGGCCTTTGGTATTAGCAAAACTCAGCAAGCACAAGGTTGGCAATGGGCATTCGTAAATATGGCCGGGAACATGACCGGGCTTCAGTTGGGCGGTGTGAACATGAACACTGATATGATTGGTGCACAGATTGGCGGTGTAAATATGTCCAACCGTTCCATGGAAGGTTTGCAAATGGGTTTTTACAACCAAGCCGAATATGTAAACGGAGTACAGTTTGGATTTGTAAACTATGCTAAGTACATTTACGGGTTGCAATTAGGAATCTTTAACATTGCCGAAAACGGCTACCTGCCCGCTATGGTACTTGTTAATGGACGTTTTTAAGAAGTATATATAAGGAGAAGCAAACTAAATGAAAAAACTAATCGTATTATTGGCTGCCTTGTTAGTAGCCGCGCCTGTATTTGCAGGCAACACCGGATACGTCAAATTGTCCTTGTGGGATAACATTGCCGTAGCCGTTCCGAACAACATCCACAACATTACCGGGCTTTCGTTGGGTATCGGTTCTAAAGCCGAAACGGTAGATGGTATTCAATATGACATCATCTACAGTGATGCCCACAAAGTACGCGGTATTAAAACCGCTTGGTTCTACAGCCCTGCCGATATCGTTTACGGTATCCAAGGTGGTTTAGTGACCGTCAACCGTCAAGATATGCGCGGTGTGCAAGGCGGTTTAGCCTCTATCAACCAAACCAGCTTGCAGGGTGTGCAATGGGGTTTAGTCAACTATGCCGCCGGCAGCGTAATTGGTGTGCAATGGGGTCTTGTAAACTGGTCTGAACAATTAACCGGTGTACAACTGGGTCTTGTAAACTACGTAAGCAACATCAAAGGTTTACAAATCGGTTTGTTGAACATCGCCAAGAACGGTTACTTACCGGCCATGATCTTCATCAACGGTCGTTTCTAATTCGTTCCAACTTTGTAACCGCCCCGCTTGTAGGGGCGGTTTTTTTATGCTATAATAGGTACAGGTGAAACTGAGCAACCCAACGCAACAGGTTTGTAAATTCAAGTTGAGGTTGACGTCACCCAGGCAAACGCCACCCGGGGTATCCTCTACCCTAATTTAGGCGTGCGCCACAGGAGAAAAAACATGAGTAATGTATCTATGAAATCCATGTTGGAAGCCGGTGTACACTTTGGTCACCAAACTTCCCGCTGGAACCCCAAAATGGGACGCTTTATCTTTGGTGAAAGAAACGGCGTGCACATTTTAGACTTGCAAAAAACCGCTAAAGAACTTAAAAAAGCCTGCGCTTTTGTAAAAGAAGAAAGCAAAAAAGGTGCTAAATTTTTGTTCGTCGGTACCAAAAAACAAGCCCAAGAAGCTATTAAAGCCGAAGCAGAACGCTGTGGTGCTTTTTGCATCAGCGAAAAATGGCTCGGCGGGACGCTCACCAACTTCCAAACGGTTAAAAAATCTATTGAACGCATGAACGAGCTGGAAAAATGGGAAACCTCCGGCGTATTTAAAGCCATTTCCAAAAAAGAAGCCAGCCGCTTATCCAAAGAACTCGCCCGCTTGCAAAAATTATTGGGTGGTATCCGCGATATGAAGGTGCTGCCGGATGTGGTCTTTGTCATTGACCCCGTAGACACCATGGGTGCGGTACGCGAATCGCACGTTTTGGGAATCCCGGTAGTAGCCGTTTGCGATACCAATGCCGACCCCGACCTCATTTCCTTGCCGATCCCCGGTAACGACGACGCCGCCCGCTCTATTAAACTTTTCTGCGGTGCGATTGCAGACTCTATTTTAGAAGGCAGAGCCGAAGTAGAAACCGTCAAAACCGCTGATGCCCCAGCTGCCGAAAACCCGGTTATGGCTCAAGCGTTTGAAACTGCCATGTTAGCTAGCGAAGAAAAAGCCGAAGAAGAACTGACGGCTCAAGAACCGACGGCTGAAATCAAGGCCGAATTTGAAGCTGCCAAAGAAGTAGGCGAAGTAGTGGCTCAAAAAGAAGCCGAAGAAAAAGAAGAAAAACCGGCTAAAAAAGCTGCCGCCAAAAAACCGGCTGCCAAAAAAACCACCGCTAAAAAAGCGGAAAAAGCCGACGAAGAAAAACCGGCTAAAAAAACCGCCGCTAAAAAACCGGCTGCTAAAAAAACCGCTGCCAAAACTAAAAAAGCAGACGAAGAAGCTAAATAAAATCTAACGGTAAGTTCCCCCCGTGGGAACTTACCTAACTTAAAACAGGAGAATTTTTCATGTCTTTGATGGATGATATTAAAACCTTGCGCGACAAAACCGGCGCGGGTATGATGGATTGCAAAAAAGCTTTATTAGAGTGCAAAAACGATATGGAACAAGCTATCGTATACTTGCGTAAAAAAGGCTTGGCCGCTATGGCTAAACGCGCCGACCGCGAAACCAAAGAAGGTAGAGTGGTCGTAAAGACCGACGGTAAAAACTTTGCCATGGCCTATTTGGGCTGTGAAACGGACTTTGTAGCCAAGACCGACGGTTTTATTGCCTTAGCCAACGAACTGGCTGACTATGTTTTGGCTCACCCCGGCGTAAACTACGAAACGGACGAAACGATTAAAGCCAAAATCGCCGAACAAGCCCCTAAATTTGGGGAAAACACCACCTTTAAAGGTGCTTACAACTGGACCACTGCCGACGGTGCCGTAATGGGCTACTACGTTCACAGTGACAACAAAAAAGCTTCTTTATTGGAACTGGCTGTTTCCGGCAATGTGGATAAAGCCAAAGCCGCCGAAATTGCCCGCGGACTTGCGATGCACACCGTAGGGATGCAAACCGGTTGGATTAAAGCCGAAGATATTCCGCAGGAAGTGATTGACAAAGAATTGGATATTTACAAAACCCAAGCGTTAAACGAAGGAAAACCCGAAGCCGCCATTGAAAAAATGTTGCCCGGCAAAGTTAAAAAGTTTGCCAAAGAAAACTGCCTCTTGGAACAAGGTACGATTAAAGACAACAAAAAAACTGTTGCCGATTACTTGGCCGAAGAGTCCAAAGCTTTGGGCGGTACGTTAACCGTTACGCGCTTTGTACGGTTCTAGCCCAGTGTCTGGGCTCCCAATGCCCGCGCTAAAAGATTATTAAGCCCCTTGCGTTTGTATCCCGCGAGGGGCACAGTTTTGCCTCCGATGGAATTTCTTGTGCGAACCGTGTTGGCCTTTGCCCGCGGCTTACGCAAAGAAAGAATCTAAACTCAAAACCTGCGAGGGACACCGTTTGCCCCTTGCGGGTTTTGTTCTATAGAAAATAATTTGCTATACTGTAAAAAACCCTGTAAGGAGATTTTTTATGACCGCCCACAAAAAACGCATTTTACTCAAACTCTCCGGCGAGGCCCTAAGCACCGAAGGCCATCGCGGTATCAACCCACAATCGTTAAAAGAAATTGCCACTGAAATTGCCGACGCTTACAAAAAAGCAAACTGTGAGCTGGCCATTGTCATCGGCGGCGGAAATGTGTGGCGCGGCCTGCGTGACGGCGGCGGCGTGATTGACCGCGTCAACTCGGACAGTATGGGCATGCTAGCCACCGTTATTAACGCCATTGCCTTGCAATCAGCCATTGAAGAAGCCGGCGTTCCCACGCGTGTTTTAACCTCTATTAACATTTATCAATTAGCCGAGCCGTTTGTGCGCCGCAAAGCCATCCGTCACCTGGAAAAAGGACGCATTGTGATTTTTGCAGGCGGTACCGGAAACCCCTATTTTACCACCGACAGCGCAGCTGCGTTGCGCGCCAGCGAAATTAACGCCAACGTGCTTTTAAAAGCTACGCAAGTGGACGGCGTATATGATGATGACCCGCGTAAAAATCCGCAGGCCAAGCTGATTGACAAAATTACTTACGCCAAAGCCATTGAACAGCGCTTGCAATTTATGGATACTGCGGCGTTGGCAATCGCTATGGAAAACAAACTGCCTATCCAGGTATTCAATTTGCACAAAAAGGGCAATATTGAACGTGCCCTGTGCGGCCAGGACATCGGCACTGTAATTTACTAAGTTAAGCCGTTTTTTATGAAAACAACCCTGCCCCCCATTTGGGCGGGGTTGTATGCTGTTAAGGGCTCAAATCAACCGAGAAAAACACACCCTAAAAAGGTATAATAAAAGTATGGCAGAAACACGATTTAAAAAAACGCCCTTTCACTACTTGCAATACCTGTCTTTAAAGGTGTTTTGCGTACTCTTTGTGCTATTGCCGTATCGGTTTTCCGTGTGGTTGGCGCGCACGCTAGTAAGAGGTACCGCCGTCTTTTTCCCTAACCGCTTTAAACGCATGGAATATGATATTTCACGCGCGTTCCCCGATAAAACCCCACAAGAAGTGCACCAAATTGCCGTAGATTCCTGGAGTAACATGGGCACTATTTTGGCAGAGTTTTTGCACTTGACACACATGAGTCGCGAAAATTTTAAAAAACATTGTAAAGTGGTAGGGCTTGAGAAAATCCAAAAAGCCCAAGGCACTACGGGCGGAATTATTCATATTGGACATTTTACCAACTGGGAAGCTTTTGGCCTGGCCGCCAGCGTATATGGTATGGAAAAAGCCGTACTGGCCCAACGAGTGGACAACCCATATATTGACGAAGAAACAAACCGCCTGCGTAATATCTTTGGCGGACGGACCTTTTATAGCAATAACGGCGACCAACCTTTTTTTGCCGCCATGCGCTGGATTAAACGCAAATTTTTATTAGGTATTTTGATTGACCAAAATGCTACCGCCAGTGAGGTGTGGCTACCGTTTATGGGGCGCATAGCTGCGTTTTCCCCCATTACAGCACTACTGGCTATTAAAATGCAAGCCCCAGCTTTCCCCGTTAAAGTAAAACGGGAAAAAGACGGAACCTTGGTGTGCCACATTTTGGACCCGCTCATCCCCCCCACCGAATATACGCCAGAAACGACCCGTCAATTTACCAAACAGTTAGTAGGTTTTTACGAAGACTCTCTGCGCGAGGACCCTGCCTCTTGGTTATGGGCACACAACCGTTGGAAACGCGAAGCCGAAGGTGAAGCATACCTTCAAGAACACCCCGAGGAACGCCTATGATTAAAGCCGTATTTTTGGACCGGGACGGAACGCTAATCTACGAAAAACCGGGGGTTTATTTGTGTGACCCCAAACAGGTGCGCCTGTACAAAAGCACAAAGCCCGCATTGGCATTACTCTGCAAGGACGGATTTAAATTATTTATGGTCTCCAATCAATCGGGCATCGGGCGCGGTTATTTTACCGAGAAGGAAGTTAATGCCGTACACGCCTATTTACAAAAACTCTTAAAACCAGCGCGCCTTGAAGAAATTGTATTTTGTCCGCACGCCCCAAACGAACATTGTGCCTGCCGCAAACCGCAACCTAAAATGGGACTAGACTTAATCAAAAAATATCACATTGATACGGCGAACTCTTACATGATTGGCGATAAAAAGGCCGACGTAGAATTTGGCAAAGCCATCGGCTGCAAAACCATACTTGTGACCACCGCTAACGGCAAAAACCATTTAAAAAAATACCCGCAATTGCACCCCAATAAAATAGCGACCAACCTGCTTAATGCGGCTAAATTTATTGTGAGGGATTCTAAAAAATGAAAAAACTAAGCATTTTTGTGTTATGCACTTTTTTGTCCGCATGTTATTGCCAAACCCGGCAAAATTGCCCCACCAAACAAGCTTTTTCAGCGGTAACAAGCACGCCCGAAACGACAACACAACAAACCAATCTTCCTGCTGTGCAAACGGCTGCATCTGCGTCCAAATCCGCGCTCGCCACACAGGGAAAAATGGCTACAGTCCCGGAAGCAATGCCAACCGCAGTGGCAACCTCACAAACCGTGGCCGTTTTGGCCACCCCGGATAACGAAAAAGCAGAAGAAAAAGGATTTACTGCCGAGCAAGCCCAAGTCCTTATTGCCCAAGCCCGTGCCCGGCAAACCTTATCCACACCGCCAGCAGATAAACTCTCTTTTAAAAAAGAAGACACCATCCCCCTGCAAGGACGTTTATTGCACCCCCTTGCCTATGAACCGATATTGCCCGATAATACCCACGCTCCTTGGAGCAACGAAAGTTTGAAATACGGCCTTTATTATTCGTTTATCAAGGCCGGTACTGCTTACATCAAAACGCGCGGCTTAGTAAGTAAAAACGGAAAAACTGCTTATTTAATTCAAACCACCGCTTTTTCCGCCACCGTCATTGATTCGGTCTATAAAGTGCGCGACATCAACTATTCGTGGTTAGATGTGGATTCGTTACACTCATTAGGATATTCGCAAAGTTTGCGCGAAGGTAACTATAAGCGCGACGAGTGGGTTACCTTTGACGACGAAAACGGACGTTTTTACGGACAAGTTCAAAAGAAAGAAGAACCCAAAATTATCGCTGATGAGCTGAAACAACAAGTACTGGATATGTTGACCTCGCTTTACTACGTGCGCGCAAAACCCTTGGCGGTAGGCCAAGATGTTACTTTTGATATTATCAACCGGGAAACGCAATATCCACTCGTCGTAAAAGTATTAGGCAAAGAAACCGTAAAAACAGCGGCCGGGAAATTTAATTGTTGGGTAGTAGAACCTCAATTTAGAGGAGAAGGGATTTTTGTAGCCAAAGGAAAAAGCTTAAAAGTATGGCTTACCGATGACCAATACCGTATGCCGGTAAAAATGGCCGTAGAGGTATTTATCGGTAGCGTAACCGCAGAATTACTGGCGTATGAGCGCAATTAAAGTTATAATGAAAAAATAGGAGAGAAAACGTATGGCCATTACAAATAAACGTTTAAAAACCATTTTAAATAAATTAGCCGGGCAAGAAGTTATTGTTGTGGGTGATATTATGCTAGACCATTTTATTAAGGGGGCCGTTTCGCGCATTTCGCCGGAAGCTCCCGTCCCGGTGGTAGCCGTAAACAAGGAGTTTTTTGTAGCCGGGGGTGCCGGCAATGTGGCTGTCAACTTAGCTGCATTAGGTGCTAAACCGATTATGATTTCCGTCATTGGACCCGATTTGGGCGGAGAAATGCTGAAAGGTTTCTTACAAGAAAAAGGAATTGCTACCTACGGTATTTGCGAAGATAGCGACCGGCCCACCACCCAAAAAATCCGCGTCATGGCCGAACAGCAACAAATCGTCCGCTACGACCGCGAAAGCAAAAAAACAATTTCCCCCTCCATTGCCGCACAATGTATGAAAAGTTTTGACTTGGCCCTTAAAACCGCCAAAGGGGTTATTTTGTCCGACTACGGCAAAGGTATGCTTAGCGACCAAAACATTAAAGCCATTATTGATAAATGCCGCAAAAAAGGAATCCCGGTATGCGTGGACCCCAAAATTGATAACTTCAAAAAATACAAACATATTACCTGCATGACCCCTAACACCAAAGAAGCCTGGGAAGGGGCCGGCGAGTCCCCCAAACCCGGCGAGGAAGCCATTGAAAAATTGGGACATAAAATTTTGAAAATGCTGCAGGCCGATTCTGTTTTAATTACCCGAAGTGCCGACGGGATGAGCTTATTTGAAAAAGGCAAAAAGAAACCGACCACCATTCCCACCATGGCGCGCGAAGTGTATGATGTAACCGGTGCCGGAGATACGGTTATATCCGTTTTTACCTTGGCGTTAGCGGCCGGGGCTAGCTTGCCTGAAGCTGCGGTACTTTCTAACTATGCGGCCGGCATTGTGGTAGGAAAATCCGGCACTGCTACGGCTAGCAAAGAAGAAATTGAGAAGGTGCTTGCATGAGTAATGTTGTCATCGCAATTCCCGCGCGGTTTGGCTCATCACGTTTTCCTGGTAAAGTAACTGCTTTGCTGGCCGGAAAACCGGTGATTGAACACGTGTATAACGCATGTGTAAAGGCCAACCTGGGACGGATTGTAATTGCGACAGAATCCCCCCGCGTGGTATCAACGTGTATGCAATTTGGGGCCAACGTACTGATGACACCGGAAACGTGCCAAAGCGGAACCGACCGCATTTTTCACGCTACGCAAAATTGCGAAGAAGATTTTATTATTAACGTGCAAGGTGACGAACCGTTTATTGACCCGCAAACCATTGTAAAAATTGCCGAACTGCTGCGTACTGACCCCACGTGCGATATTGCTACGGCGGTTATGGCCACTACAGACGACAGCAAAATCGACAACCCCAACTGTGTAAAAGCGGTGCTGGGCAAAGATATGAGGGCGTTGTATTTTTCGCGCTCCCGCGTACCGTTTAAGCGCGATCCGTCCCCGGAAAATAAAGATTTTATCTATTGGCACCATTGCGGTATTTACGGTTACAAAAAAGAAGCACTCAAACGTTTTGTTTCCTTACCGCAAAGCTCGTTAGAAAAAATGGAAAAATTAGAGCAGCTGCGCGCCTTGGAAGACGGCATGAAAATACGCTGCATTGAGATAAAACCCTCCGGCCCGGCCATTGATACGCAAGAGGACTTGCGCCGTGCAGAAGAATATTACAAAACGCATTTTGAAAACTAAATAAACACAATGTCATGCTGGACGTATTTGAGCATCTCTATTACACAAAAAAAACGAGATCCTGAAACAAGTTCAGGATGACAAAATAGAAGGAGAACTAGTATGTCTAAATTCATTATTATTACGGGCGGGGTGGTCAGCTCGCTAGGCAAAGGAATTTCCGGAGCTAGTATCGGCAAGCTCTTGCAGCTCAACGGTCTTAAGGTCAACATGATAAAATGTGACCCCTATATTAACGTAGACCCGGGCACCATGTCCCCCTACCAGCATGGCGAAGTATTTGTAACCACCGACGGAGCCGAAGCGGATTTAGACCTAGGCCACTACGAGCGCTTTTTAGACGTGACCATGACCCGCGCTAACACCAACACCGCCGGCAGCATTTATCAAACAGTCATTGACAAAGAACGCCGCGGCGAATATTTA
>CACXHA010000034.1 GCA_902767385.1 uncultured Elusimicrobium sp. | reverse complement strand
TATGAACGAAACCACTTCCAAATTCGCACCTATTAATACCGTTTGTTTAATGATTTTAGCCGCAAGTGCCGCTACCTGGGTACTTGTTTACACCAAAACGGTTCTTATGCCGTTTATAATTGCTTTATTTATTTTTATGCTAGCCAACTCTTCCGCTAACTGGTTCAGCCGCCATTGGAAAATTCCGTATAATTTAGGAATTGTGCTAAATTTTCTAGTAGTTATGATGGTAATTATTGCTTCCGTTTCTTTTATTTCTAACTCTATTGAAAGTTTCATCTCTGGGGCAGATATTTATGCAGACCGCTTAAACGACAGCTTGGATTGGATGGTTGCCAAGGCAGCCAAACATCATATTCACATCAATGCTGATTTTATTACAGACTCTTTCACTAAAATCCCTGTCTTTAATATGGTTAAAAGCGTAGGTAGTTTAATCATGTCTTTTTTTACCAACATGTTATTAATTACCCTATTTGTAATCTTTATTTTTATGGGGAAAGCTTCTTCTGTAGAGGGGAAACCCTCTTTTGTGGGCAAGCTACAAAAACAAATTTCGTTTTATCTGCTTGTAAAAATTGGCGTGTCTCTTTTAGCGGCCACCTGTACTTGGCTTGTGCTTACTAGCGTAAAAACAGAACTGGCCATGATGCTAGCTGTGCTTACGTTTATCTTAAATTTTATTCCCAACATTGGCCCGTTCATCGCTACGGTAGCCCCGCTTCCCGTCTTATTTTTACAATACGGGTTTGACTGGCAAATGCTTTTAGTATTATTCTTACTCACCGCAGTACACTTTGTGGTGGGAAACATTTTAGAAACGCGTTGGCTGGGAAAAGGGATGAATTTAGACCCCATTGTAGTGGTGGCCAGTTTAATCTTTTGGGCCCTTGTATGGGGCGTCATGGGTGCGCTGCTTGCCGTTCCGCTTACGGCCATTATCAAAATGATTTTAGAACAGCACGAAACCACTCAACCCGTTGCACGTTTTTTGGGTGGAGGATACTCGTTTAAATGAACCGAAATCCCTGGTTATATATCCCCACGCTCTATTTGGCTGAAGGGTTCCCGTATATTATCATCAACACCGTATCGGTCATTTTATACGGCGCTTTGGGATATCCCAACGAACAAATTACATTATGGACCGGCTGGTTATATTTGCCCTGGGTCCTCAAAATGTTTTGGAGTCCGCTGGTGGACGCCCGCTCTACCAAGCGCCGCTGGCTTTTAGGTGCGCAAACCGCCATGAGCGCCGTACTTTTAGCTTTAGCCGGGCTTGTTTGTTTTTATGCCGTTACACATGCGCCTAATAATGCAGACAGTTTTTTTGTGCTCTCGCTGATAGGGTTTTTTATAGGGGCCTTTGTATCGGCCACGTTAGATATTGCTACCGACGGATATTATCTGTTGGCACTTACGCCCAAACAGCAAGGATACTTTGTAGGTATCCGCACGATTTTCTACCGTATCGCCATGATTTTAGGCAGCGGTGTTTTAGTTTCCGCTACCGGATATTTAGGTAAAAATGTGGTGGCTTCCCCTTACAACTGGGTCCTTTTTTTGGGAGCGCTTGGATTATTTTTTGCCGGCTGTGCGGCGTATCACCAAGCCATTTTACCAAAACCGGCTGATGACAAACCGGCTGCCGTACCGCAAACACGCGCATGGAAGGAATCGTTCGGGGAATATTTTACTCAACCCAATATTCTCTACATTTTGCTATTCATTTTACTCTATCGTTTCGGAGAAGCTCTTTTGGAAAAAATTGTTCCTCTTTTCTTACTAAAACCTACCGCCGAAGGAGCACTTGGTATTTCTTTACAAGACTACGGCCTTATTAAAGGAACACTCGGTCTGGGTGCCATTATCGCGGGCAACTTATTAGGTGGGTGGTTGCTTGGAAAATTTGGGTTTAAAAAATGTATTTGGCCTTTTGCCGTTGCGCTTGTTCTGCCTAACACCTTTTACATTTATTTGGCCTCTGTGAAACCCGGCCTTATGATGGTCGCTGCGTTACTCACATTAGAAAATTTCGGCTATGGACTTGCCATGATGGCCTTAACTGTATTTATTATGTACGTGTCGCAAGGCACTTATAAAACATCGCACTATGCTATTTCCACCGGTATTATGGCGCTGGGGATGATGGTTCCTTCCATGTTATCGGGCAAAATGCAAGCAGTCCTGGGATACGAACTTTTCTTTTGGGTAGCATTTGCCATTAGCTTAATTACTTTTGCGATTGTTCCTCTGGCCTTTCATATTAAAGCCATTGACCAGGCCGAAAAACGCGTATGAAAAAACTTCCTGTTACCGAACAAACCAACCCCCGCACGACCGGGTTAGATACGCTTTCCCCCCGTCAGCTCACGCGCGCATTTAACGCGGAAGATTTCAACGCGGCGCGTGCGGTTAAAAGTGCCGGCAAAGAAATTGCCGCTGTTTTAGTACAGGCCGCTAAAACGTACGCAACCGGGCACAAAATTATTTTTATAGGGGCGGGAACAAGCGGCCGATTGGGAATTTTAGAGGCCGTAGAATGCGTGCCTACTTTTGGCACCAAACCCTCTCAAATTATCGGGCTGATAGCCGGTGGCAAAAAAGCCGTATTTCGTTCCCAGGAAGGGGCAGAAGACAACGCCAAACAAGGCGCCCAAGAAATTGCGCGTCATGCGCACCCCGCAGATTATGTAATCGGCCTGGCTGCCAGCGGCAATACCCCCTACGTGCAAGGGGCTCTTAAACAAGCGCGCAAAATCGGCGCGCATACGGCTCTTATTTCGTGTAACGCCCAAGCGGACACCACGCATGCACAAACTCACATTTTTTTACCTACCGGGCCGGAAGCACTTACCGGGTCCACGCGTATGAAAGCTGGAACTGCGACCAAAATGACTCTTAACGCAATTACCACCGGGGCTATGGTGCTTTGCGGCAAAACGTATGGAAATTTGATGATTGATGTACAACCCACCAATCAAAAACTAATCTCGCGCGCCGTACGCCTTATTTGCACGGTAGCTCATACCGACGAAAAAACAGCCCATCGCTTATTAACTGACTCCGGTAAAAACGTCAAAACTGCCATTGTCATGCACCGTAAAAAATGTACCCGCACACAAGCTCAAAAACGGCTTCAAAAATCCGGCGGACGCCTGGCGGAGGCACTTAAATGAACAAACTAGTTTTAGGGCTTATGAGTGGTACCAGCGCGGACGGACTTACCGTTTGTGCGCTGCGTGTAAAGCCGTTTCAAATAGTACATTTTAAAAACTATCCGTACGAAAAAACTTTTCAACAAAAACTCTTAAGCGCATATAAGCTAACCGCTCCCCAATTAAGCAAATTACATTACCAAATCGGTATGCATTACGCTCAAACTGTAAAAAAATTTTTAAAAGATTTTCACTTGTCGTCTTCTCAAATTGCGGCCGTCGGCCTGCATGGGCAAACCGTTTATCACGGCCCGCAAGATACTCCGCCCAACACACTGCAAATTGGTGAACCGTCTTTTTTGGCGGCTACGTTCCATGTTCCAGTAGTGAGTGATTTTCGAGCGATGGATATGGCATTAGGTGGACAGGGAGCCCCTTTGATTCCCTTTTTTGACCAGTATGTTTTTGGGAAAAAATCTCCCAAAATGCTCCTTAATATCGGGGGCATTTCTAACTTATCTGTCATCGGTAAAAACACCCAAACCATCGGTTTTGACTGCGGTCCCGGCAATACGCTTATGGATTTAGCCTGCCAACACTATTTTAAAAAACCGTTTGATAAAAATGGGGCTCTTGCCGCACAAGGCACACCGGATAAAACACTTGTAAACAAACTGTTAAAGCAAAAATTTTTTAATCAAAAACCGCCTAAAAGTTTAGATAAAAACACGTACGGGTCTGCTTATTTAAAAAAATATTTCCCCATTAAAAACCCGCATGATTTACTAGCCACCCTTACGTATTTTACCGCCGCTTGTATCGCCCAAAATATTTTCTGTTTTGTGCCTAAAGCCGCTCAAAAAGAACTCATTGTCAGCGGGGGCGGATGTTATAACAAAACGCTCCTGCTCTTTTTACAAGAGCTTTTGCCGCTTGTAAAAATTACCACTTCCGCCGCCTACGGCATTGATCCGCAAGCCAAAGAAGCTGCGGCTTTTGCCTTGTTTGCTTGGTTGTGTTTACAACATAAAACCAATCACTGTGCGTCCGCCACCGGGGCGCAAAAAAATGCTATCCTAGGGAAAATAACATATGCTTAATACCGCCCGTTTAGTATTCCCCGGGTTTTGGTTTGACAAAACCTCCGAAGAAGAAGCCCTCGCGTTGGCACGCGCCGGAGTAGGTGGTTTTTGCCTTTACGGCGGAACCAAAACCAAGGTAGCCACGCTAACGCGCAAATTGCGCGCGGCTTCCCCATTACCGCGCATTTTAATAGCCGCAGATTACGAAGACGGCCTGGGCCGTTGGCTGCCGGACGCCGAACTTTTGCCTTCTAATTTGGCTTTGGGTGCCACAGATGATGAAGCGTTGGCATTAGAAAAGGGATACATTACTGCGCGTGAGGCATTAAGCATTGGAGTAGATTGGGTGTTTGCCCCGGTCGTGGACTTAGCCAATAACGCCGCCAATCCCATTGTAAACACTCGTTCTTTTGGCGCCGACCCCCAACAAGTTGCCCGCCTGGCCGGTGCGTTTATGAAAGGCCTTGCACAAGGCGGCGTGCTGAACTGTTTAAAGCATTTTCCGGGTCATGGTAATACAACGACCGATTCCCACATGGCTATGCCGGTAGTAACCGATACGCTTACCCAGCTACAAACCGAAACACTGGTTCCTTTTACACACCTTTTACCTTTGGCTCATAGTGTGATGATAGGGCATTTACTGATCCCTACGCTCGATGATAAAAACCCGGCTTCCGTTTCTAAAATAATTATCCATGGTTTGTTACAAGAAGCCCTGGGTTTTACCCGCTGCGTATGTACAGACGCTCTTCTTATGAAGGCGCTGGGGGACGAAAAACAAGCCGCCCTGCAAGCTTTAGACGCCGGCGCTCATATTCTTTTAGTACCGCAAAACCCTCTTGAACTCATTGAATTTTTGAAATTACAGGTATTTCCGGACGAAACTTTGAAGCGGGCCGAACGGGTACTTAACGAGCTTTGCGCCCAGGCAGATGAACTGGCCGCTACGGCACGAAAAATTCCGTTTTCGGCTACGGAATTTTCGCAACGAGTTGCGCGCAAAGCGCTTGTTCCCTTAGGGCATTTCCCGCCAGTAGAGCCGGGAGATACGGTACACTTATTAAACGTGGGAAATGATGAAAATTTTTCTTCCGTTCCGTTTATTGACACTTTGCGCGCTTACGGAATTATCACCGAAGATTTCAAAACCCCGGACGAAACAGATACGCTAATTATTTTATTTTGGCGCCGCTATAAACCCTTTTCGGGCAAGATTGGTCTTACCGAAGAAGAAACCCAATTTGTAAATAATGCTGTTAAAAATGTACGCCGCACGCTACTGATTTGTTTTGCTAATCCCTTTGCTGCCCGCAACGTAAACACAGAAGGCCAACTGCTGGCCTTTAGTCCCTCGCCGGTATTTCAACAAGCCGCCGCAGAATGTGTAATGGGTATGTTTGAGCCGGTTGGCAAACTTCCCATGAAATTATAAAAAGGGGTGTAGATTTTAAATCACTTCGCCGTAGCACACATTTTCTTGTGCACGCATAATTTGCACTTGCACCAAACCATGTGCTTGGGTGTTTTGGGGAAGTAACACTTGTTGAAAATTAGAAGTTATGCCATGCACCGCCCCTCTCTTTTTCTCTTCTATAAATACTTCTTGCTGCGTGCCTACCAAACTATCCGCAAAGGCGGTGCGTAATTCTTTGTCCAGGGTGCGCAATTTATCGGCGCGTCGTTTAATTTCTTCGGGTGGAAGTTGCGGCAGTTGGGCGGCCGGTGTACCGGGGCGCGGGGAATAACTAAACACATGCAACCCGGCTAAGCGTTGTGTTTTAATAAACGCATAGGTCGTTTCAAAATCGGTTTCCGTTTCGGTGGGATATCCGGCAATAACGTCTGCAAAAATACCGATTTGCGGCACTTCCCGGCGCAAATCTTCCACGCGTTTGGCATAATCGGCCGTCGTGTAGTGCCGGTTCATGTCAGCCAAAACTTTATCGCACCCTGCTTGCAACGGTAAGTGAAAATAATTGCAAAACCGCTTTGAGTTTTTACGCATTTGCGCAATAATTGCGTCCGTTACCGTCGGCAATTCTATGGAAGAAAACCGCACGCGGAATTTACCCGGCAGTTGTGCAATTTGTTCACACAACGCCGCCAAATCGGCCCCGGTTTTGGGGCACAAATAATTACCGATATTAATTCCGGTCAGCACAATTTCCAAAAATCCGTTTTGAACTAGTTGCGTAATTTCACTTAACACCTCTGCCAGGGGTTTAGAACGTTTTTCCGAGCGCGCATACGGCACAATGCAGTACGAACAAAAATTATCGCACCCGTCCTGGATTTTAATAAACGCGCGGCTGTGCCCTTCATGGCCGGACACCGTCCAACAAATATCTTCTTGTCCAAATAAGGCGTTCCCCAAATCATACTTCCCTACAATTTCTGCCGTCGGGAATGCTTGCTGAATATGCGCCCCATGGGTAGCCGCATAGCAGCCGGTTAACACCAGCCGCGCGTGAGGGTTGCGGCGTACAATTTGGCGAATCAATTTTTCTACATCTTTATCGGCTTGGTGGGTAACGCTACAAGTATTTAGTAAACAAATATCCGCCGTTTCAAAACTTTCGGCGGGTACCAATCCGGCACGTTTAAATTGTTCCAAAATAGCCTGGCTTTCTACTTGATTAACGCGGCAGCCGAAAGTTTTAATAAAAAAAGTGCTCATAATAATTTAGCCGCCACCGCCAGGCACGCCGTTTCGGCGCGTAAGATATTTACGCCCAGAGTAACAGGCAACACGCCGCATTTTTTGGCGAACGAAACTTCCTCTTCCGTCCACCCGCCCGCCGGGCCCACATACACACGCACCGCACGCGGGTTTTTAAGTTGCGCCATGCCCCAAAAAAGTGTGTGCGTAAATTCGGCCTCATAAGCCAGCAAAGCCGGCCCGGTTTGCGCAAGAGCTTGTTCAAACTTTACAGGCGGCAAAATTTGCGGAATAAACGGAGTATCGCATTGTTTGCAAGCAGACACCATAATTTGGTGCCACCGTTCGTTTTTGCCGTCGAATTTTTTTAGAACATCATATTCGCTGCGCGCGGAAAGTATCGGCAAAAATGCGCTTACGCCCAGTTGGGTTCCTTTGTCTAACACTTCTTCCAACCCAGTGCGGGAGTTAGGCACAAACGCTAACGTTAAATCAAGTGCCACCTTGCGTACCGGGCATGGGTTTAAAAGGGTGCCGCGCACAAACTTTTTTTGTACTTTTTCAATGCACCCCATAAACTGTCTGCCCGTACCGTCAAACACTCGGATCACATCTCCCTCTTTATGACGCGCAACCACGCACGCGTGGTGCGCTTCCGCATCCGTTAAAAAGAATTCCGTCGGTTTAATATCGGCAAAATACTGAGGCATACTTATATTGTAGCTTTTTAATACTCCGTCTTGTTTTCTTTGACGTCCCATTCGTCAAACGGCACATTATGGCCCGGTATTTTAATACACACCGTAGGCAACGTCCGTTTACCGGGAGGCAAAGGAACTTCACGGTAAATTACCGCATCATCAAAGTTAGAGGCCGCCGCCCGCAAGCGGTCTGCCGCATAATACAGCGCTTTTGGTCGCGCCCAATAAATAGCCCCCAAGCACATCGGGCAAGGTTCACAGGACGAGTAAATAATGCACCCTTTGAGCTCAAAACTTTTTAATTTTTTGCAAGCGGCACGAATCGCGGTTATTTCGGCATGAGCGGTTGGGTCGTTGGTAGAAGTTACACAATTATGCCCACGTGCAATAATTTTTCCGTTTTTGACGATAACGGCCCCAAACGGACCTCCCGCATTGGATTTCATACCTTTACGGGCTTCTTTAATGGCCTCATTTAAAAAATGGATATGTTTTAAAATATCATCTTTTTTCATAACGTCACCTCCACCGTTTGGTTGACTACCGGCTCAAGGATTCGGTTTTCCAGGCGCACAAATTTAGCCGCGGCCCCCACACAAAACTCCGGTTGTTTTTTAACGCGAAAACAATAAGAAACGTCATCTTTTTCGCTACCGCTATACCCCACATTTTGCCACAACCGTCCGGTTTGCGTTTCATGCAGGCCCCATATTAGTTTAACGGAAGTTTTGCCAAATGTCCAGTCTGTTTCTTCGGGCCAATTATTTTTAAACGGATAAACGACGAGCGGAGCCAACTCCGCATAGTCAAACTTAGACGGCTTTGTATCCGTAATAAACACCGCTTTTGCCTTGAAATATCCTAGTTTATGCAACGCATTTTGGATTTTATCCGGATCCAGTTGCGGCCCTACCACAAACACATTCTCACCGGTTTTTACAAGCACTGCATTTTTATACCACTCATCCAAAATATACACTTTGGTTTGTCTGTTATTATACATTTGCAGACCCAACGCCCCTATCATGATTACTATAACCGGAATTAACAATTTTTTGGCAAACCTTTTTTGCGGCAGATGAAACACCCAAAATAACGCCGCATAATACACCACGATAGTCCCCACCCCCCAAGCCGTTACGGAAATAGCGGAAAACGAAAACCCGGCAAAAAATTCCACCAACTGTTGAAAGAGGGTCAAGAAAAACACCGTCGGATAATAAAGCAAAATTCCTACATGCAAAACACTTAATATGTAATAGGCAAAACTAAGTGCCAAAAGCACCGACGCCAACGGCACCAGCACCATATTAGCGGCAATTCCCGTCAACGAAACTTTATAAAACACATTGGTAAAGATAGGGAGCAACACCAACTGCACCGATAGCGTAGCCACAAAAATTTGTGCAAAAAAACGCGCGATTTTCGGCCACCGCGTGGGCACCGGGTAATTAGCAAGTCCCAGGATGAGTCCCGCCGTAGCCAAGAAAGACATTTCAAACCCCGTCTCAAACAAAGAGGCCGGCTGCCAAATTAAAATCACCACGCACGAAAGGATAAGCCCTTGCCATACGCCGCTGTTGCGCCCCAAATAATAGCCTACCACGCCGCAGATTGTCATAAAATACGCCCGCATGAGCGGGGCATCCGCTCCGGCGATCAGGGTATAACCCCCTGCCACCAACAACGTAACCCACAACGCCTTCTTGCGCCCTATTCCTAATAACCCGCAAAACGCCAGGGTCATCAGCGTAACAAACCCCACATTTCCGCCGGAAGCCACCAACAAGTGGATCGCTCCGCTATCTTGAAACGCAGTAAACAGCTGTGGCGTTAAATCGCCCCGCTCGCCCAGTAATACTCCCCCCGCAATGTGCGCTAGTGAAGACTCAAAACTTTCATTAAATACGCGCAAAATATCTTCGCGCACGCTACGCAATACGCGCCAGGGCCACGCCGCCGGTTTTACTACCCTCACGTCTTCACTTTTTATTTCGGTAAATACGTACTTGTGTGCCAAATATTTCCGCCAGTTAAAATTGCCGATTAAATCGATTCCATACGGCTCTTGCAACCGTCCGGTTATCTGCAAGGTATCTTTCCATTGTGGCTTAAAATCGGGCAACCGCGCGTATACTTTTCCTCCGGCAGATTGTCCGTCCACAGAAAGCACTTTTACAATGACATTATTTGATTTGGGTTTGGCTGTATAAAACCCTTCCACACGCCCGGTAATCGTGATTGTTTTTTGCGGCACAAACGCGTGAATATCTTGAGGAGCCGGTTTGGGTTTACAGAAAAAAGAAATCCCTATCATCAGGGAAATAAGCAGAAATAAAAGAGGGCGTTTATAAATATCGGGATGCATAAGTGAATTGAAAAAACGCCAAACTGAAAACTTATATTTTAGTGCGCCCTTTGAGCGAGTACCCCAACGTCATCTCATCCATGTAATCAATATCTCCGCCTAAGGGAACCCCATAGCCAATGCGCGTTACTTGTTCTACTTGTCCGTGCAATAAATCGGCCAAATACAACGCGGTTGTTTCCCCTTCGCTATCCGGGTCCGTCGCTAAAATTATTTCTTTAATTTTGGGGCTTGCTTGTTGTACGCGGGCCAATAATTCACGCACTTTCACGTGCTCGGCCCCGCGTCCTTCCATCGGGGAAATAGCACCATGCAAAACGTGATACAATCCTTTATAAGCACCTGTTTTTTCAATAGCTTCAATATCTTGCGGGTCTTCCACTACACAAATTTGGCTCTCATCGCGCGAAGCATCTTGGCAAATTTCGCACAGCCCGCCCTCACTATAAGCAAAACACTTGGGGCAAAGCACTACTGAATTTTTCACTTCGCTAAGCGCCGTAATAAATTCGTCCACTTCCCCCTGGCTTGCACGCAAAAAATAGGCCGCAAAACGTTCTGCCTGGCGCGGTCCTACGCCGGGCAGCCGTTTTAATGCACGCACAAGGCGATCCAACGGACGGATATTAAGCAATTAACTCTCCGGGGAACATCTCTAAAATATCTTTTACTTCTTCTGGGGCATCTACCGTATCAGCAGAATCAAACGGCCCCGTCGCAAACGGTTCTTCGTCGGAAATAGCAGGTGCCACCGCTTGTTTTACTTCCGCTTTTACAGGCGCTACTTTCTTATCTTCGGCTAGTTTAATGGTAATTTTTCGGCCGGAAATTTCACTGGCCGCGGCGGAAAGTTCTGCCAGTTTATGCTGCGCCGGAATTTGATAAAATTCTTTGC
The DNA here is from genome assembly GCA_902767385.1 of uncultured Elusimicrobium sp. Classification (GTDB taxonomy): domain Bacteria; phylum Elusimicrobiota; class Elusimicrobia; order Elusimicrobiales; family Elusimicrobiaceae; genus Avelusimicrobium. Next base: position 6,663 of record CACXHA010000034.1, on the reverse strand, counting down.
CGACAGCAAAGGTAAGGGTCCACTCATCTTCGGTAGTAAATTCTACGGCCGAATTAATCATTACGTCATAAACAAACGGGCTGGAAGCAAACTTTGCCATCATTTTATCCCAAACTTGCCGGTTCGAAATTTTAGTATCCAACCCCGGTACAGATTCGGTCTGCGTTGCCGCAGTAATAATCGGTTTTGGTTCAGTAGCTACCGCTTTTTTGGGTTCTGTTGTCTTGGATGTGTCCACATGCGAGGTTGTTTTTTTAGCAGGAGCAGCAGACGGCGTGCTTGGCATAGAAGGCGGGACTTTTCCCCCCTCCAGTGCCTCCAAACGGCGGATAAAACTATCAATATCTAGTACGCTGTCCATAACGGTAAACAATCCCACTTCCGCACTTACTAATGCATTGTCGGAAAATTTTACTTCTTCTATGAGTTTATTGAGCTTGCGGGTCAAGCGCGCCAAAAATCCGGCAGAAACTCCCGCTACCAAAGTACTAGCCCCTTCAAACGGCTCACTCCCTTGCCCCAAGGTAAAATAAAACAAATCTCCCAGCGTATTTTTCAAATCTTTTAAAAACGTGTTGGCATCAAATCCTTCCGTCTGTAAAGTTTGAAACACTTCATGCATTTGTGCCCCGTTTTTGTAACACAAGGCCAAGACCGCATTTTTAAGAAGTTCATTAGAAGTAAGCCCCAACATTTCGCTTACCGCTTTTTCATCTATGTGTTCTCCGCAATAGGCAATCGCGCGGTCTAAAAGCGTAAGTCCGTCACGCATAGCTCCGCCCGCATTTTTAGCAATTAGTTTAGCGGCACCTGGGGCTAAATCAATTCCTTCTGCTTCGGCCAACTCCACTAAATGCGAGCTGATTTCATCCACCGTCAAAGGGCGAAAACGAAACGTCTGGCAACGGCTGACAATCGTAGCCGGTACTTTGTGTTTTTCGGTCGTAGCCAAGATAAACACCACATGAGCCGGCGGTTCTTCAATGGTTTTCAAAAGCGCATTAAATGAACTGGCCGAAAGCATGTGTACTTCGTCCAAAATAAAAACTTTAAAACGGTCACGGCTGGCGGCTAAAGCCACTGTATCAATAATGGCCTCACGCACTTTCTCCACTTGCGTATTACTGGCTGCATCTAATTCCAACACGTCCAAATCGGCACTTTGGGCAATTTCCAAACATTGCGGACATTTGCCGCAGGGTTTATCCGTCGGCCCGGCTGCGTTTCCAGTACAATTTAAAGCTTTAGCCAAAATACGCGCCGTAGTTGTTTTACCACATCCGCGCGGTCCGTAAAATAAATACGCATGACCAATACGCCCCAATTTTAGCGCGTTTTGCAAAGTTTTGGAAATACTTTCCTGCCCCACCATATCTTCAAAAGTTTGGGGACGGTATTTATTCGCTAAACTGACATATTGTTTTGTATTTTCCATAATTAACCTCTAAACTGTTTTTCTACGCGCCGGCGTGCGTGGATAAAATCCAAACTAAGCCGCCCCGGCCCCAGTAAGAAAGCGGGCAACAAGGCTGCTATTAATAAAATTAAAAGGGCCACATATACTTTATTAAAATTGGAGGCAAAAAACACAACTCCCAGTCCTCCCATACACAAAACAGATAATCCCGCTACCCAACGCGTGAACCAACCTAATATCAGCAAAAAAGCCCAAAACAGCTGCACAATGACCACGCCTAAGGCCAGCGGCACCGGGAATCCAATTACAACGGCATTTGATAAAAATTCGCGATAATACAACAAACACCCCACGCATACATACAGCAACGTACTTCCTGCCAGTAAACGCGTGGCAAACAGAGTATAAGAAACTATTTTTTCGTCTATATTACAATGCACTTGTGGGGTTTGCATAAATTTACTCCCATATAGGCACATCTACGGAAAGCGAAAAAAAAGTTTTTCGGTTTCGGTCACGCCGCGGCTCAAACACTTCCACACCGCCGGTTACCTCGGCATCCCACACTTTCACGTGTAAACCAGCGCTTACTGCCCCGGCAACTTCAAGCCGCTGGTCATAATGATACCGGGCTAAAGAAACGTAAGGTGTAATAAAATCAGTTACATAACTTACCTGCGCTGCGTAGGCATCTTTGATGTATCCTTGTAACACCGCTGTCATGTAGGGAATTTCTGCCCAACTAAACGTAACTTCTTGCGGCACCCGGTTACTATATTTTATCACTTTCTGCCACGCGGCTTGCAAATGAAAGTGTTTTACGTCCACCTCTGCCTCCGCTAAAGCGGTTGTTCCCACCTGTTTAAAGGCTCCCCCCGGCAAATCGTGCCCGTTTGCATCTACATAACTATGCATACGTTCTTGCCCGAATTTTGCCGTAAGTACCGGGTTTTTAAGCCCGGCCCAATAATAAAACGGTTTCCATGCCGCACCGGCACGATAAACAACTCCTTCATATCCTACGGCCTCCGGTTGCCAAATCCCTTCTGCCAGCACTTGGAAACTATCACACAGTTCATACCGCCCTTCTAACCCATAGCGCGAGGTGGCCCCTTCTTCATCCACTTCTTTATCACTCATGCGGTAATAACCGTACTGCGGGATAAAAACAAACCCGTTATCTAGGTCAGCTACATAAGTAGCGCGCATGGCGGAATATCCTTTTTCACCTCCGACGCTTGCAAAACGCAACTGCCCGTAGCAATATGCACACGGGCAGAGCAGTAACAAACTAACAAGCGCGGTTTTTAGACGCATGGAACTACATTATTTGGCTTTTTTAGCTTTAGCGTCCAAGTCTTGTAAGAATTTGACGTAATTGGTGGCTTTACGTTTTTTCCACGCACCTTTGTGGTAGCCGTAACCAATAATGAGCGGGATTAAAGTGGTACACTCGCCGTATACCATTTGTTCTAAAGCGGTGGACACTTTCCCCCAGCTGGAAGCTTCTTTGAGCGTAGAGCCGGACAAGGCCCCGTCGCGCACATCCGCCACGGTAATTTGCACCGCATACTTGTGCATGGGGATTTCGGCCCCTAACGCTTCAGCAGCTACAACCGTATCTTGCGCAAAGTTTTTCGGCACGCCGCCGGACCACATCATAAGTCCGGTTTCTTTGGCTTTCATTTTAATTTGCGTAAGTTCCAAAAAATCTTTGGCGCTGTCAATGGAAATATGTTTTTTGGGGTTTTCAGCTTGGTGCATTACAAAACCAAACCCGGCGGAACAGTCGCTAAAGGCAGGCACAAATATCGGCACGCCGTATTTGTAAGCGTTATAGACCACAGAATCTTTACCCTTGCCTTTTTTCTCTAACCATTTACCCATTTCCCAAATAAATTCGCGGGAAGAGTATGGGCGCGGCTCTAGAGCGTTGCAGATTTTGTAAATGGTTTCATCACATACTTTGAGCTGGTCTTCGTCAATGTAGGTATCGTAAATGCGGTCAATATGCAAATCGCGCAAGAGGTTATCGTCTTGGTTGTACGGGGTTCCAATGTAATGTTTAAAACCAAGTGCTTCAAAGAAATCCTGGTCCACAATGTTGGCCCCGTTGGAAACGATAGCATCTACCATGTGGTTTTGAATCATGTCCACAATAATTTTTTTCATCCCGGCAGAAATCAAAGAACCGGCAATACACAAAATAACGGAACAATTTTTGTCGTTAAGCATCATGTTGTAGATTTTGCTGGCGCGGGCTACTTCGCGCGATGCATACGCCATATTCTCAAATGCTTCCACCATCGGTACCACATTGTATTTTTTCATGTCAATGTGTTTGATTGTGTTTTTGAGAAAGTCTTTCTTCGTTGGTTTTGCCATTTTCTTGCACCTCTTACTGGATTTTTGTACTGCTATTTAGTAAATTATATTAAATAACAACGCAAATTTAAATAAAAATTTTGGAGGTTTTTCTATGTACCCCAACTTACAACAAACCGACTCGGAAGTTTTTGCCGCTATTTCTAAAGAGCTTTCCCGCCAACGCGAAAAATTAGAACTAATTGCCTCCGAAAATTTTACTTCTTTGGCCGTTATGCAAGCGCAAGGCTCCGTACTGACCAACAAATACGCGGAGGGCTACCCCGCCAAACGCTACTACGGCGGATGTGAATTTGTGGACCAAGTGGAAACATTAGCCATTGAACGCGCTAAAAAGCTCTTTGGGGCCGAGCACGCCAACGTGCAACCGCACTCTGGCGCGCAAGCCAATATGGCGGTCTATTTTGCCCTCTTACAACCCGGTGATACGGTTTTAGGGTTAAACCTTTCGCATGGTGGTCACCTAACGCATGGGCACCCCTTAAATTTTTCGGGTAAACTCTATAATATAGTTGCCATGAACGTCCGCCCGGACACCGAAGAAATTGATTATGAAGAAGCCGCCAAACTGGCGAAAGAACATAAACCCAAGCTGATTTTAGCCGGAGCTTCTAACTATTCCCGCATTTTTGATTGGAAAAAACTGCGCGAAATTGCCGATAGTTGCAGTGCCTATTTGGCGTGTGATATTGCCCACTACGCGGGCTTAGTGGCGGCGGGAGAATATCCCTCTCCCGTTCCGTATGCCGACGTAGTTACCACCACCACGCATAAAACGTTGCGCGGTCCGCGCGGCGGGCTTATTTTGTGCAAAGAAAGCTTAGCCAAAGCCATTAACTCCGCCGTCTTCCCCGGTGTGCAAGGCGGTCCTTTAATGCACGTAATTGCCGGCAAAGCTGTTTGCTTTGGCGAGGCCTTAAAACCCGAATTTAAGACGTATCAACATCAAATTAAAGTAAATGCCCAAGCCCTTGCTAAGGAGCTCATCAACCGCGGTTACCGCTTGGTAGCGGGCGGCACCGATTGCCACGTAATGTGTTTAGATTTACGTAATAAAAAAATGACGGGCAAAGTAGCTGAAACCGCTTTAGATAAAGCCGGTATTACCGCCAATAAAAACACAATTCCTTTTGACCCGGAAAAACCGTTTGTAACTAGCGGACTGCGCATTGGGACCCCGGCAATTACCACCCGTGGGATGAAGGAAAAGGATATGGCACAAGTAGCCGCATTTATTGATGACGCGCTCACGCACCACGAGGATGATGCCTGCTTAGCGGGGATTGCCGAGAAAGTAAAAGCATTTTTAGCCAACTTCCCGCTCTACCCGGAGTTAAACTAACTTCTATCTTTTCTTTACAACACAAAAAAACGCCCCACACTCGGTGGGGCGTTTACTTGCTTCAAACACGCTCTTAAGCGGCTTTTTTGGCAGTATCAACGAGGGCTTTAAAAGAAGCCGGGTCTTTAATTGCCATTTCGCTAAGCATCTTGCGGTTAAGCGTGATGTTCGCTTTGGTCAAGCCGTTAATGAATTTGGAATAAGACAAACCTTCTTCCCGTACCGCGGCGTTAATGCGGGTGATCCACATTTGGCGGTAGGTGGTTTTTTTGTCTTTGCGGTCCACATAAGCGTGTACGCCGGATTTACCCAATTGTTGGGTAGCCATGCGTAAACGACGGGATTTATCTCCGTAGTAGCCGCTGGCGGCTTTCAATACTTTTTTCTTTCTTGCGTGTCTAGGAACGCTGAATTTAATTCTCATGTTTCAACCTCTTATTTCGCCATCGGCAAATACTTAGCTAAGATTTTGCCTTTGTTAGATTCAGGCGTGATTACACCGGTTTGGCGCATATCATGCTTGCGGGAGGCAGAAACAGGCGTTAGCAAGTGTTTTCTGCCGGCTTTTCTGTGGGTGAATTTACCCGTAGCGGTTTTGCGGAAACGCTTTTTGCCGCCACTGTGGTTTTTTAATTTTGGCATTTTATATATACCTCTTTGTTAATGTGCTCTTATTTATCCTACCTGCGGCAGGAGCCGGTCCGCCCCGAACGCAGTCACTGCAAAAAGAGCCAAAAAATCTAGGGTTTTGGGATCAGGGTAATAAACATCCTGTTGCCCATGGATTGCATATTTCCGTCCACGGTGGCAATTTCGGCCATGCGTTTGGCGGTGTTATTTAAAATATCAATCCCAATGTCTTTGTGTTGGTTTTCCCGTCCGTGGAATACCACCACAAAGCGTACCTGGTTTTTTTTGCGCAAAAATTCTTCAATTTGGCGCATGCGCACTTCCAGGTCGTGCTCGGCAATGTGCGATTTAATCCGCAGCTCTTTTAACGTTACTTTGGCTTGTTTCTTTTTGGCCTCGCTGGCTTTTTTGCCTTGCTCATAGACGTACTTATTGTAGTCTAAAATTTTGCACACCGGCGGGTTAGCGTTGGGGGAAATTTCCACCAAGTCCAGCTCGCGTTCTTTGGCCAAATTGACGGCTTGCATAACCGGCATTACGCCCAGCATAGTTCCGTCAGTATCAATCACGCGCACTTCAGGCACGCGGATGTTATGGTTTCTGCGGTAGAGATCTTTTTTATGTTCTCTTCTGTTATCGAATCTTGCCATTTAGTTTTTCTTTGAAAAAAATTGCCCCATTTGTGGGACAATTCTATTGTACTAATTTGTGAAAACCCTGTCAATTACTGGGCCTTGCTGGCGTAGACTAACTGACCGTACTGGGATAACTTCCACCCTTGGTCCGGGTCGTAGGTTAGCGTCCACCCTTGGCCTTGCCACATGGGCAGATCCACATTTTCGTCGCGGCTTAACAGCACGCCTTGCTCTACCCCGGGCAGGAAAACTTC
>CACXHA010000033.1 GCA_902767385.1 uncultured Elusimicrobium sp. | reverse complement strand
CCCCATTGCCATCACTGAAAACTGTAGCAAAAAAAAAAAACAAGTCAACTAGTAGGAGGTTTAAACAACAACGGCCAAAAAGGAAAACACCCCCTGTCAAAACCGGAGTGTTATACAAAGTTGTAAAAAATCAATGTTTATGAAAAATTACAGTTGGTTTACAATCTGGCGGGCCTTTTTATCGTCGGGAAGTACCAGTTGCGTATTTAAATCTACCAACCATACTCCACAGGGAAAATTAGACAAATTTAAATGTTTTTCATCAATCCCCGTACGGGCCTTGGCATGGCAAGTAACCTGATAAGTGCCATCGGGTTGAAGTTGGGCGCTAAACAAACGGGAACTAAGAATAAAAACAGCTTCTTGCTGGCGGTACGTTTTATTCATGGCATAAAAATAATTATCAATCGCCACTCCTACCTTGCGTTGCGCTAACGCCTTGGCACGCAAGATACCCACGTCCTGGGCCGGTTTTACAACGACCGGTTTAGCCGTTGTGCTTTGGGCGGGGGGTTGCGCTTGCGGTGCCACATATTCTTCGGGCGGCAATGCTAATTCTTGTTCAATTTGCGCCAGGCGGGCCTCGTCCCGTACGGTGGTATAGGATAGTTTTATAAGGCCGCTATTCTTAATCGCGCCGCGCGGGTCCGTAGTGACTTTAGTTACATTTACCAAATTAGAGTGCGTTACTTTAAGTGTAATTTTGCCTGGCGTATATTTGCGCGCTACGCCGTAATGCAAAAGTTCTTCTTCAAAATTTTTATTAAAATCAAGCGTGATTTCGTCCTGTTCGCTACGCCAACAACAAGCAGAAATACAACTTTGCTGCAAATCCAACCGTTCTACCGCTTCTTGCGGCCAAAAACGCAACTTAAATTGTACGCAGGAATCATACTGTTTGCCGTCAAAATCTACCCGTTTAGCCGGGATTTCAATCCACGGTTTTGTGGTGGCCACCCCGGAATTATTGAGTGGTGTGTAACACCCTGCTACGCAAACAGCTATTGCGCCTAAAATCACTTTTTTCATACACTTTATTATAGTAAGTTTTTTTAAGGAGCTTTTATGCGAACCATTTTATATTACGTAGAACAAATCCCCAACTATCCGGCGCATTATCATACCGTAACGGCACAGGTAATTTCCGCCGTTGTATTTATATTGTTATTGGTTTTACTGGTAAAAATATTTACCTATATTTGTAATAAATATCTCTCACGCTTGGTAAAGTTTATAAAAGCCGAAAGGTGGTTTAATGCGCTAAGCGAAAAGCGATTTTTTACTGCTCTGGGCATTGTGATTGCAGCCATGGCAGCTATTGATTTCCACCCGATTTTTATCTCTGAGCAAGTAGATTGGATTGCTACTTTTATGGGCAAACTGACCGGCGTGTTTGTGCTGCTGAGTTTTTCTTACTTAGGTTTTACATTTTTAAACACGCTTGATAAACTCTATGGCCGCAACCCCAAAGTACCGATAAAAGGGTTGGTGCAAGTATTTAAAATTATTTTATTTTTGGCCACCGCTTTATTTTTGATTTCTATTTTAATGGGACGCAAACCCCTCTATATTATCACCGGGTTATCCGCGTTAGCGGCAGTGTTTTCCCTCATTTTTAAAGACCCCATTTTGGGCTTTGCCGCCAGTATCCAACTAACTACCAACAATTTGATTAAAATTGGAGATTGGATTACGGTAGATTCCGCCGGTGCCGACGGAAATATTTTGGATATTTCTTTAACTAGCGTGCGCGTGCAAAACTTTGATATGACCATTGTCAGCGTGCCTACCTATGACTTAATTTCCAAACCGTTTAAAAACTGGAGCGGCATGTATGAGGCCAAAGCAAGACGTATCCAACGCAGCATTTTAATTGACGTGGATACCGTTAAATTTTTAGACGAAGAAATGCTGGCGCGCCTTAAAAAAATTGAGCTGTTAAAAGACTATTTGGAAGGCAAAGAAAAAGAAATTGCCGACTATAACCAAAAGCATAACGTACATGAAAACGTCATTAACGGGCGTCATTTAACAAACTTGGGTACGTTTAGGCACTACGCCGAAGAATACTTAAAATCGCGGCCGTTTATTACGCAAGCCGACCCCAGTTTTACGCTCATGGTGCGCCAACTGCCGCCTAATGCGCAAGGGATTCCGTTGGAAATATACTGTTTTACAAATACAACGGTGTGGACACAGTATGAAAGTTATCAATCCGATATATTTGACCACTTGTTCTCGGTCCTACCGGAATTTGGGCTGTACGCTTACCAACAACCCAGCGGACGAAATTTAAGCAAACTGGCAAAATAATGGCACAAAAAGGGGCACTTCAAAGTGCCCCTTTTAACTGTGCATAAGAACTTTATTTGCGGTGCAAGTTCACAAATGCGGCCGCTTCTATGCCGGCTTTGGCTCCACTGCCGGCGGCAATAATAGCTTGGCGGTAGTATTTATCGGCACAATCCCCGGCCGCAAAAATACCTTCAATCGTGGTATGGGTACGTTCATCGGCTAGCACAAGCCCATGGTCGGACAAGGCAACTAGCGAATCTTTTAAAAAGGCCGTTTGTGGGTCTGCCCCAATGGCTACAAATACACCTTGGCACTCAATATCTTGCGTGGCTCCGGTTTGTACGTTTTTAACACGTAAGCCCATGACAGTAGTATCGCCCAACAGGGCCTCGGGCACGCTGTTAAGTACAAATTTGATATGCGGGTTTTTCTGCGCTTGCTCTACGGTTACTTGGTCCGCGCGAAAACCGTCGCGGCGGTGAATTAAATTAACTTCCGGGCAGAACTGCGCCAAAAAAAGTGCATCTTCAAAGGCGGTGTTTCCCCCGCCCACCACGCACACTTTTTTACCGCGCATAAAAAATCCGTCACACGTGGCACAGGCAGAAAGGCCGTGGCCTTTAAATTTATCTTCCCCGGGCAAGTTAAGCCAGCGCGCCTTGGCCCCGGTAGCAATAATCACGCTAATGGCTTGGTATTGGCTGCCGCTGGTGGTAGTAAGCACAAAAGGAGAGTGTTCGCCTTCAATTTTGGCAATTTCGTCGGTGGAAAATTCAACGCCCAAACGTTTGCACTGTTTGTGCATATTATCCATAATTTCAAAACCGCCGATGGGATTTACAAAGCCCGCGTAATTTTCCAATTCACTGGTTTGCAAAAGTTGTCCGCCCGGTACCGCCCCCCCGCAAATAAGCGGCTTTAAACCTGCACGCACCGCATAAATAGCGGCACTACAACCGGCAGGACCGGCCCCGATAATAATTAAATCTCGCTGTGTCATTTGTTAAACTCCTTTTGTAACTGCTCATAAAATTCTACGGGGAAACCCACCACGTTGGTGCGGCTGCCTACTATTTTTTCAATAAACGGGTCTTCGTCATCTTGCACCGCGTAGGCACCGGCTTTGTCCATATGTTTGCCTGCATAATGGGTTAATTCGGCAACGGACAAGCGGCGCGCTTTACAGTGGCTAACGTCATAACCGTACACAATTTTATGCGTATCTTTGCAGACAATACACACTCCCGTATAAACACTTTGCCAACTGCCGTTTAATTTTTTCAAAATACGCAAAGCATCCTGCTTGTCTTTGGGTTTACCGATAATTTCCCCTTTGCAAAAAACGAGTGTATCGGCGCCGATTACTGTAGCCGCGGGATACTTTTTAGCTACGTCAAACGCTTTTTGAGTAGCCAGTTCTACCACACGCGCCGAGGGGCGCTTTTTCGTGCTGCGCTCAACACACTGGGAAGGAATAATTTCAAATTTTTTCCCCAGTTGTTTTAATATTGCAATACGACGGGGTGATTTGGAAGCTAAAATCAGCATATTATTTTTTCCGTTTTTCACAATCCTTAACTAGCAATTTCTTTATCAAAACAATCAACATCCACCCATTACACAATACTAACAAGCTTAAAGGAATAAGAGGCTCAACACGATATCTCATATTGCGAGGATCCAGTAGCCAAGCATACCATGAATCGGGCAGCAATAAGCCCAATACCCACTTCAGCAACACATAACAAACATACCATCCCACTAAAAACAAAGGGGTTAAGATCAAAAAAGGTATCCACGATTGCTTTTTTATCTCCTTCATCTTATTTCTTTTCTCCTTTCTTAATATAACTTAGTAAAAAAACAGCTACAATTCCACCAACACACCCGCTAATGCCCATCAGTATATTCGTATGACGATGACGGACTGTATATTTGCGTTCATATAGTACCAACGAAGAAACCCAATCCGGTAAATACGGGAGCAACAAACCTTTTACCAGCCAATAAAAAGCTAAGGAGACCCCCAGAGTAATTAATACAAACCAAATGGCTTGCTTATCAAATTTCTTTACACTCATTTCTTTACAAATTTGGCAATAACCACGTAACCTACGATCAGTCCCAATACACCACACAAGCTAATGCTAACACTCATGGGATGAATACCCACCCCATAAGTGCGTGTAAACACCCAACCGATTTTATCGGGCAAAAAATTACAACAATATTCCAGCCCCAGCGCAATTACGCCGCCCAAGATAACAGTAAGT
>CACXHA010000032.1 GCA_902767385.1 uncultured Elusimicrobium sp. | reverse complement strand
CGCGGGCAAATGGACTTTTTGCTCACTTGCAGTGGAACAGCCACCCTTGAAAATGCACTTTTAGGCGTCCCCATGTTAGTGGCTTACAAGATGTTTTATCCCACCTACCTGGTGGCGCGGTCCGTTATTAAAGTGCCGTATATTTCCCTCGTTAATTTACTGGCCAACAAACCGCTTGTTAAAGAATTAATTCAAAATAATGCCAACCCGCAAGCTTGCACCCAAGAAGTGCAAACCTTATTTTCTCAACCGCAAAAACTGGAAGCTATGCACCAGGAACTTCTTAAATTACGCGCCAGTTTAGGAGATCCCGGTGTAGCCAAACGGGCTGCGGCGGACATTCTGGGGGATTTATGAACTCAACACCTACCTTGCAAGATTTGCTCAAAAAATTCAAAGAATACAGCCCCAAACAAGACACGTCCCTTATTGAGAAGGCCTATAACTTTGCCCAAAATGCCCATAAAGATCAAAAGCGCGAAAGCGGCGAGCCGTACTTCACGCATTGTTGCCATGTGGCTAACATTTTAATGGACTTTAACTTAGACGCCGATACCATTTGCGCCGGACTACTCCACGACACCGTAGAAGACACCAGCATCACGCTAGAAACGTTACGCAAAGAATTTAACAAAGAAGTGGCCCACATGGTCCAGGGCGTTACTAAAATTAGCGACCTTAAATTTTCTTCTACCGATGAAGAAACCGTAGAAAACTGGCGCAAAATGTTAATTGCCGTAGCCGAAGACGTACGCGTTATTTTAATTAAGCTGGCCGACCGTACCCACAACATGCGCACCCTGGAATATCTTCCGCCGGAAAAACAAAAATTTAAAGCGTACGAAACCATTTCGCTCTATGCTCCGCTTGCCCAGCGCCTGGGAATGTTTACTATTAAAACCGATTTGGAAGACCTTTCTTTTAAATACCTCCACCCCGATCTTTACAACGATATTAAGTCCCAGGTAGAGGCTCGCACCGCCGACCGGCAAGCTGCGCTGGAAGCTTTTAAACAAGCATTGGCCCCGGCTCTAAAAAAAGAAAATTTAGATTCGCGCATTTTGGCCCGGGCCAAAAACTATTATTCCATTTACCGCAAAATGCAAAAACACAACTGCTCATTTGCGGAAATACAAGACTCTTTGGGTGTACGTATTATCACCAAAAACATTCCGGACTGTTACCGCGCTTTGGGTCTGGTGCATAGCGTATTTAAGCCAATTGCCGGCACATTTACCGACTATATTGCCACCCCCAAAGCCAATATGTACCAAAGTATTCACACGACGGTTTTATCTCCCACCGGGGATATTATTGAAATCCAAATCCGCACCGAAGAAATGCACAAAACGTGCGAATATGGTATCGCTGCGCATTGGCGCTACAAACTGGGCAACGTCAAGCAAGACAAAAATTTTGATGAAAAAATCAACTGGATCCGCCGTTGGATTGAGTGGCAACAAGATTTAACCGCCCCGCGTGAATTTTTGGAAGGGTTTAAAACAGACGTCAACTTACAACAGATTTTTGTGTTTACGCCGCGCGCAGATGTAAAATCATTACCGGAAGGGTCCACCCCCATTGATTTTGCCTACGCGATTCATACAGATATTGGGGACCATTACGTGGGCGCCCGTGTCAATAACCGTATGGTCCGTATGGATTATGCGTTTAAAACCGGCGACGTGTGCGAAATTATTACCCGCAAAAATGGTGAGCCCAAACGTGATTGGCTTGAATTTGCCAAAACCGCCAACGCACGCAGCCACATCAAACGCTTTTTGCGCAGTAAAGGTATGGATTTATGAGCGAAATTCCCGCTTTTGAAGAACCGCTTTTTTGCTCCCGTTGCCACGCACAAATCCGCGAAACGGATAACTATTGCCACGCTTGCGGCAAAAGTTTAAAACCGGGGCGCGGCTTTTTGTTTACGCATGCGGGAATTATCATCATGGCCCTGGTTTTAGGTCCGTTTGCCTTGCCCTTTGTGTGGCTCAGTAAAGCTATTTCCCTTACTGCCAAACTTATCTATACTGTACTTTTGCTTCTACTGGGCGTTTATCTGGTATACGCAATCGTGCAAGCCATATCCATTATCAACAGTTCCTTCCAAGCGTTAGGCTCTTTCTAATTTCTTCGTGCATGGCGCGTCCTAATTTTGTAAAATAGAGTGTATTTTTAGATTAGTAAGGAGAGTTAAATGACTTCACAAGTAGTAAAAACGGACAGACAGCCCTCGGGTCTTTATGTACTGTTTTTAACGGAAATGTGGGAACGCTTTAGCTACTATGCTATGCGCGGTATTTTGGTACTGTATTTGATTAAAGTACTAGAGTTTTCCGAATCCCACGCCAGCAAATTATACGGGTTAGTGACCAGTTTAATTTACTTAAGCCCTTTAATCGGCGGTTATATTGCCGATAAATTCTGGGGCCAACGCCGGGCTATTATTGTAGGCGGTATCTTGATTGCCTTAGGGCAGTTTGCCATTGCCTCTAACCCGACTTTGTCCTTCCTATACACCGGGTTGTTCCTACTCATTTTGGGTAACGGGTTATTTAAACCTAACATTTCCACCATTGTGGGCGAACTCTACGAAAAAAATGACCCCCGCCGCGATGCCGGGTTCACTATTTTCTACATGGGTATCAACCTGGGCGCGTTTATCTGCAACTTTGTAGCGGGTACGTTGGCCGAAAAAGTAGGCTTTAACTGGGGTTTTGCCACCGCCGGTTTTGGTATGATTTTGGGGCTTGCCGTATTTATTTGGGGCAAGAATAAACACCTACAAGGTCAAGGTAAAAAGCCCAAACGCCTCACCAAGGCCGAAAAGTTAGAACACCCCAACGAACCGTTGACCACCGCCGAAAAACAACGTATCGCCGTTATTTTTATTATGGCGTTTTTCAGCATCTTCTTCTGGTCTGCGTTTGAGCAAGCCGGTGCTTCTCTAACGATCTTTGCCGAAAAATTTACCGACCGTTTTATCTTCGGTTGGCAAATGCCGACGTCTTGGTTCCAAAGCGTTAACCCGATGTTTATCATCTTGTTTGCGCCGATTTTCTCCAAAATGTGGCTCAATTTAGCTAAGAAAGGCATGGAACCCAGCACTCCCGCTAAGTTTGTATGGGCTTTTATGTCCTTAGCGTTTGGGTTCTTAATCTTGGTCGCTGCCTCGTACGTAATCCAAACTACGGGCGCAAAAGTGGGCATTTTCTGGCTGATTTTTGCTTATATGTTCCACACCACCGGGGAATTGTGTTTAAGCCCTGTGGGCCTCTCTTTAGTTACTAAATTGGCCCCGGTACGCTTTGCCTCGCTACTCATGGGTACGTGGTTCTTAGCTAACGCATTAGCGAACTTCACCGCCGGTTTCTACTCCGGTTACTTCGGTCATATTTCCAACGTACGTTTCTTTACTACGCTGGTGATTATGCCGGTAATTGGCGGACTTATGCTACTGTGCATTAAGAAGTACGTCATCAAGTGGATGAACGGAATTCGCTAAACACAACTTTACGCCTAAAACCCCCGCTTACATGAGCGGGGGGTTTTTATGGCTTACATTTAAAAGAAAAGCTAACCGTAAATTTACCCCCGGGTTATCCCTGCTTTCAAATTTAAGATGATTAACCGCCGCAAGTTGAGCGTGGCGTACGTCTGCAAGACAACGCGTAGCGTTGCAGGTACGCGAGCGAAAGTCGGTGGTTAAGGGCTTAAATTTGAAAGCCGTTAGAGTGTGGGACCTAACTAAAGCAGTTCCAGCGGGGCAAATTTGAGCATAAAAGTACGCCTCGTTCCGTTTCCAAAAAGTACGGTAATCTTAGCGGCCTCGCCGCTGCCTACAATTTGCACAATTTTGCCTTGCCCAAACACGCCATGTTTGACGAGCCCCCCTACGGCTACACCATCCTCATTTTTGGGCCCGGGTTGCGCGGGCACTTTGGGCTGCTCTACAAAGCCGGGCACGCGGCGCGGGTCCGCTAAAGAACGCGGAGCTGCCGCTTTAGGTTTGGCATATAAGGCACTTACAGGCGGGATATCGTCATAAGAAGGAAAATCGTTATCTTCGGCACGTTCAATTTCGTATCCGTTTTCATCATACTCTTTTTGAAAACGGCTCTTGCGGGCGTAAAGTCCGCCGTCAAACTGGCGTCTGCGCGCGGAAAAGCGTTCGTAATTGCCGCCGCTATAAGAGGAATTACCCCCCCACGCAAAACGGGTTTGGCGCTCACGTACTTCTTCCTCGGTTACAAGTCCACTCTCAAACAAAAATCGGCTAGGCGGATTTTCTTGCCGTTGGCCGAACTTGCGGCGGGACTGCGCATAGGTTAAAAAAAGTTTTTCTTTGGCCCGCGTCATCGCTACGTAACACAAGCGGCGTTCTTCTTCGGTGTCGTCCTCGTTGTCGCAACCGATAGGAAATAAATTTTCTTCCAGTCCGGTCACAAACACGTTTTGAAACTCTAGTCCTTTAGCTAGGTGCACCGTCATCAGTGTTACCGCACCACCTTCCCCCGCCTGGCTATCATCTTCCCCTGAGAGCAAAGAAACTTCTTGTAAAAAATCCGCGACGCTGGGTTCTTTTTCCCCGCGGGAACACCGCTCTTCATATTCTTTAACCGCGTTAATTAACGCGTCCAAGTTCTGCAAGCGGGACTCGGCCTCCGGGTCCTTTTCCATTTCATCTTTGACGCTTTGTAAATAGCCGGACTCCAATAAAATTTTATTAAAAATATCTGCCGGGGCGGTCAAAAGCATATCGCCGCGCCACTTTTCAAACAATTGCACCAGTTTGATAGCGGCTTTCATGGCCGCACTCCCTAGCCCGGGCACGTAAGCCGCTTTTTTAAGCGCGTCGTACAGCGCAATTTGGTTTTGCTCGGCGTACGCCAGTAAGCGGTCCTGCGCCACTTTGCCCAGTCCGCGCGTAGGCGTGTTGATGATACGCAGTAAGCTGACATTGTCGGCCGGATTTACCAAAAGCCGCGCATAGCACAAAATATCTTTAATTTCTTTACGGTCATAGAACCGCACCGTACCGATTAAGCGATACGGAATTTGGTACCTTCTAAAATAGTCTTCAAAGCTGCGGCTCTGCGCGTTAGTACGGTAAAAAACAGCCATATCTTTTAAACTGGCGCCTTCGTTTTCCACCAGTTTTTGAATTTGCACACTCACCCACCGCGCTTCGTCCCCTTCGGTCTGGCAGGAGTGAACTTCTATCGGTTCCCCCGCCCCTTTATCGGTAAACAAATTTTTATCTTTGCGTTTTTTATTTTTGGTAATTAGGCGGTTGGACGCATCCAAAATGGCTTTGGTGGAGCGGTAGTTTTGCTCTAGCGTAATGATTTTGGCATCTTTAAAATCTTTTTCAAAATCTAAAATGTTGCGGATGTTGGCTCCGCGCCAAGAGTAAATACTCTGGTCCGGGTCACCTACCACACATAGCTTACGCGTTTTGGCAGTTAAATATTTGGTAATCATATACTGCGTGCGGTTGGTATCCTGGTATTCGTCCACCAAAACGTACTGAAAAAAATCTTGGTAATACTCACGCACATCTTCATGGTCCCGCAGTAAAATGACCGTTTTAACAAGCAGGTCGCCAAAGTCCAATGCGCCGGCTTCTTTGAGTTTTTGTTCGTAACGGCGGTAAATTTCGGCGGCGCGGATTTTACTGTCTAGGCCGCTTGCCGTGGCTTGCTGCATAAGTCCGTCTGGCGTTATCATATCGTCTTTGGCGCGGGAAATAATGCTGACAATTTGGTTGACTTCTTTTTTGGGCTCTTTGACGCCCATTTGCTCCAAGAGCAAGGTGACCACTTTTTTTTGGTCACTCTCATCATAAATAGCAAAATCTTTCGTAAGCCCCAGTTTTTCGGCATTTTGCCGCAAAAGCCGCACACCAAAGGAGTGAAACGTATGAATCCACACCCGCCGACCAGAACCGGGCACTAGTGCGTCCACGCGCTCACGCATTTCTCCGGCGGCTTTGTTGGTAAACGTAACCGCTAAAATGCGGGCCGGGTGGTAACCGTCCGCGATAAGCTTAGCAATTTTAGTGGTTAACGTTTTTGTTTTCCCGGTCCCCGCCCCGGCCACAATGAGGCAAGGCCCTCCGTCATACAACGCGGCCTCTTTTTGTTGCGGGTTAAGGGAGTTAATGGCTTCTTCTACGGTCATTTTAGTTTCAGTTGCACAAATGTTTCAATGTGTTCGCTATGCGGGAAGAAATCAAACGCTTCCACGTGTAAAATTTCATAATGTTGCGTAAGCGTTTTTAAATCGGTTGCCAACGTAACCGGATTGCACGAAATATACAGCACGTTTTCCACGCCACTTTCGGCCACCGCTTTGCACGCGCGCGGGTGCATACCGCCGCGCGGCGGGTCCAAAATGATGAGCGCATCTTTGCGCTCAATAGGTTGCTGGCGCACAAAATCTTCCACGCGCGAGCAGAAAAATTGCACATTTGTAACGCCGTTTAGTTTTGCGTTTTCAATCCCGTTATAAATAGCGGGCGCTACACTTTCCACGCAAATACTTTTTTCGCACAAATCGGCACATGATAAAGAAAAACTGCCCGCGCCGCCGTACAAATCATAAATCTTTTTGGGAGCAATTTGCTTGACCACACTGCGCACACCGCTATACATTTTTTGCGCGGTCTTTGTATTGGTTTGAAAGAACGATTGCGGGGATAATTTGAACACTACTTCGCGCTCAATTTTTCCGTCAGCGCCGCTAAGCAAAATCTTCTCAAAAATATGGTCTTTGCCTTTTAAAACGCGCAAGCTTTCGGGCTCGGCGGTATCGGCCAGGCCGTTATTAACAGCGGCCATAATGTTGGCACTGGGAAGAACTCTCTCTACCGTTTCTACAAAAGTTTTCTCATTAAAATCATCGGTCACAAATAAAACGACTATTTGCTCGCCGGTGTTTTTGCCTTCGCGCACCATGAGGTGGCGCAAAATACCGGTATGTTTGCGTTGGTCGTAATACGGTAAATTTTCTTTTGCGGCCCACGCGCGAATCGCCGCCACAAGCGGCACTAATTTATCACTAAACAAGTGGCACTCTTGTAAATCTACGGCGCGATCCCAGCGGCCTTTTAGTTTAAAACCTACACATTGTTCAAATTCTAAGGGGCGCGTTTTATTGGCAGGGTCTTTTTTGTCGTAATCGTCGCGCCACTTGACTTGGTGGCAAAACCCCAGTTCTACTTTGTTGCGGAAATAAAGCGGATTTTCCGTTACCGTAACGGGGATTTCTTGCTGCCAAAAATCCTTTAAAATATCACGCAGTTTAGCGCACTTTTTTTGCACTTGTTCTTCGTAGGACAAGTTGAGTAGCGTGCAGCCGCCGCACGTACCGAAATGTTTACAGGTGAGGTTAGGCATTGATTTTAAACAGGCAAACGTCGCCGTCCTTAACAATATAATCTTTGCCTTCGCTGCGGATTAAACCATGCTCCCGCAAGGCTTTTTCGCTGCCGAATTTTTCCAAATCATCATATGTATAGACGTCGGCGCGGATAAAACCTTTTTCAAAATCACTATGAATTTTGCCGGCAGCTTGCGGAGCCGTGCACCCCACCGGGATGAGCCAACTGCGCACTTCCACTTCGGGCCCCGCGGTAAAGTAGGTGCACAGGTTTAAGAGTTTCATGCCTTCGCGCACTACTTTTTCAAGGCCGGTATATTCGTTACCGGTTTCGGCCAAAAAGGCCTTCTTTTCTTCTTCGCTAAACTCGGCAATATCGGCCTCGAACTTAACGGAAAGTTCCACAAATCCGGCTCCGTTTTCTTTGGCATACGCGGCTACTTTAGCGGCGTTTTGTTCATTGCGTTTTTCGCTATTATTGCCCACGTAAAGTACGGGTTTAGATGTTAAAAACTGGTATTCCTTAAGTTCTTCGGGTTCCAAACCCAAGGAAGACACCGGCTTGCCGTTTTCTAAGGCGGCCTTAATCTCTTTCATGCGCTCCCAAGCGGCTACAGCATCTTTTTTGCCCGATTTGGCGTTAGATGCCAAGCGCTCGCAAATTTTAGTAGCGCTTTCTAGGTCCGCCAGCATAAGCTCTGTATTGATAACCTCAATATCGCGCAACGGGTCTACCGAGTTCATCACATGCGTTACGTTTTCGTCCTCAAACAGACGCACCACGTGGATAATGGCGTCTACTTCGCGGATATTGGCTAAAAATTTGTTGCCTAGTCCTTCCCCTTGGCTTGCCCCCTTTACAATCCCGGCAATATCCACAAATTTAATAAACGCAGCGGTTTTCTTGGGCGGTTTGAACATTTCAAAGAGTTTATCTAAACGTTTATCCGGGATGGCCACAATACCCACATTGGGCTCAATGGTACAAAAGGGATAGTTGCTGGCCTCTGCTCCGGCACAAGTTAATGCATTAAAAAGGGTGGATTTGCCTACGTTAGGCAGGCCTACAATACCAATTTCCATAGTGAGTACTCCTAAAACAATAAAAGTGTCATCCTGAACCGCGGCTATTACCTTTGAGCCGCGCCCTGAAAGATTGTAATTCAGGGTCTAATGAAACAGATTCAGGATCTCAACCTTACTTTTTATATTTTAGCATTTATGGCGTCGCCGTCAAAGCCGTTTAATTAGGAAGAAAAATTTGCTAGAATATGGATGATGTCCCGTTCGTCTAGTGGTCCAGGACGCCGCCCTCTCAAGGCGGAGATCACGAGTTCGAATCTCGTACGGGACGTTTTTTCTGCCTAATTTTGTACATTTCGTTGTTGCTCAATCGGTCGGATACCTCCGCGCTAACGCGCGCGTGCCGCCAGTATACCTCTCTCATTCGCGCCTAGAACTGTGCAAAATTAGTTTGAAAAATCTCTCTTTACTTGCGTGATCTCGTACGGGACGTTTTTTAATGTAATCTGTCATCTAACAACGGTTTAAATGCAAAAGGCCCCTTGAGGAATACTCAAAGGGCCCTTTTAATCACAACTCTAAGTTATTCGCGTACTAAGACTACATCCACGCGGCGATTTTGCGCACGACCCGCTGCAGTCTCGTTAGAAGCAATGGGATTAGAACTCCCGGCTCCATAAACCCGAATTTGGTTGGGATATCCTTGTTTAGCCAACACAGCGGCTACGGCTTTGGCACGGTCCAAGGAAAGTTCTTTGTTATATTCTTCCGTACCGATATTATCCGTATGCCCTTCTACCAAAATAATGGCATCGGGATTGGCTTTGATATCTTTTTCCAACTCGTTCATTTTATTCATATCAGAGCGAATTTCACTACTATTAAAATAGAAATTCGCGGCTTCTACAACAGAATGACGAGTAATAACCTTTTCTTCCGACACCGGAGCACGTTGTTCCACAACTTGCCGAATCTCAGGTTTCTTTTGCGGCTGTGTCTTGTGGCAGATAAAACAACCTGCCACCAAGACGGAACCCAATAATGCTAGAATTTTTTTCATTTTTCTCCTACCCTACCACGTATATGCTAAACCTACGTTACCGTAGCAATTCGTGGATTTATTGTTCACACCGGTATCTAAATTACCGAAGACAGTCCAATGATTGGTAAGCGCATAGCTTACGCCCACTTGACCGCTAAAGTAGGTACGACCCAGTTCAGCACTGATAATTTCCATGCGTGTTCCGGGCAAGTCCAAAGACATATGCAGTTTGGCATAATCACCGCCGATGAACTGTTTAACAGCGGCGGAACCATACCAGTTGAATCTCTTACCGATTTTACCTTCCAACTGCACCCCTAAGCGGGCTTGTGTGTTGAACTGGTTCTTGCTTTCTACATGTAAGTTAAGGGCACCTGCTCCTGTTTCCGTGAAGGATTTTAAGTGTGTGTAGTTGCCCAAGATTCCGGCAAAAGGTTTAAGGTTGAGCCAATCATAGACAGCGATATCATAACCGCCTTCCAAGTCTAAGGCCATATTCAAACCGTGATATTTGCCTTCTGCATTACGCGCCATAAAATTAATGCTACGTTTACCGTGATAGGTTTGATAACCCCCGAACAAGGTTCCTTTGAAAACCCAATTGCCCGGTCTGTATCCACCGTAAATACCCAGGGACACGTCGTCAATATCCATCGTATCGTTTTGTTGGCGCAAATCGCTCTTACCGGCTCCTCCGTACACACCTAAAAGTGCCTCATCGGAAGAACGATCATACCCTACTAATACACCCGTCATATTGTTGGTGAAACGCGGTGAATTAGCATCTGAGTATACCTTATCGTACTGGCTATAGTACTCTGCCCATACGTTGTCATGGCAGGTAGAGCATTTGCCGGCCGAGGGATTACGTTTAGCAATACGGTCATATACATGAGCCGTCTTAGCATTAAACAACGGAGTCAACGCACTATTGGCATACAATACGCCGTCCGTATCATCTAGGGCCGATTGCAACGTAGATGCCGCGTTAATAGGTGTAACTCCTTGCGGATTTAAGCCACCCAATTGTTCATATTGCAACAAGGCATTGGTAATATCACCTTCATAACCGGTAGAAACAGCATCTATCGCACGAGCTACTTCGCTTTGGTTACGCGATAAGCCCGCCGTTTCGGTATGAGTGGTGGCTTTACGTTTAGCCAGTAAGACCACTTTGGTCGGGTCACTGTAATCTACTTCTACGTTAATACGGCTGGCATCGTAATCGGTAATAGTACCGTCGTACGTAAATTCGCCCGCCACGTTACCGGCATCGACGATTTCAAACGACTTCCATTCAAAGTATCTTCCGTTTTCATTGGATACTGCTAAATTAGCTCCGCTAGCGATATTGGCATTCCCTGTAATGACCAATTTATCACTTGCAGGAGTTTCATTAATTTCAATAGCCGTTGTGCTACCGGAAGCGAAGTTTACATCCCCCGTAATTGTCAACGTGTCAATACTATTGCCGGGGGCAATGGTTCCGCCGTTATTTACATTTACTGTACCGAAAATATTTCCGTTACCGCGCAAGGTGGCACCGTCGTTCACGTTTAACGCAGTAGTAACCGTTACATCACGATTAGCAGCAAAAGTACCGGCGTTAATATCCGCTTGTTTCGCACTAAAGGCATTATCGGATACGTTCAAAACAGCACTGCCACTTTGGACAAAATTGCCCAGGGTGTCAATTTCGTTCAGTGCCGCATCGGTAGTATCGGTAAATTCAACCGTTGTATCAGCAGCACCTTTGACAGTATTTTTGATATTTTGCGTATTTCCTACTAAGGTTCCTTCATCTACATAGGTACTTCCTGTGTAGTTGTTGGAAGCCATAGCCAAGGTCATAGTTCCGGCACCTGATTTACGGAAATCAGCCGCGGAGCCAATCGTACCGTTTAAGGTTAAAGCAGCGTCGTTTTGAACACGCACATGATTCGTGGTTTCCTTACCGGACATATTGTTGCTTAACGTATCAGCAGCAGTTACGTGTAACAAACTGTTGTCGGCAAACAATACGTCGGACGTGCTTAGGTTGTTTTGTCCGGCCACGGTTAAAGAAGCACCGCCAATTAACGTACCACCGGTATACGAGTTAGAACCCGTCAAAGTGGTGTCTGCAATTACGTTGACTTTTCCTGTACCGGAAATATCGCTAGCGCCCGTAGAGGCCTCTTTAAATTCTAAAGTTCCGTCATTTACGATACCGTCAGAGGCTATTAAATCAGCCGCTTTACCCTTAATCGTACCGTTATTGGTAATGGTAGTTGCGGTAATAGCAGCACTATTAGTTAAGACCGCATCGTTGGTTACAGTCCCTTGCGTAATGGTTTGTGCATTCGTCAACTCCGCCAAGATGTTCATTTCGCCGGAACCCGTAACAACATTTTGCATCGTTCCGCCGAGGATGTTGAGCGTACCATCGTTGGCAATAGGCCCTTGCAAATAGTCAGCGGAAGAGTCAATCGTACCGTTGTTGTGGTTGGTAATATTACCCTCAATAGCAGCCGTATTATCAATCATCCCTGCGTTGTCAAGGTCAGCCGTAATCGCACCTCTGTTGGTGAAGTGAGCAGTGTTATACACCGTAGCTTGTTCAATGCTATAATCGTTGATCAAGTTATCGGTAATGTTCATGGTACTGTCCGTCACCGTGGTAGTGATGTCACCTTTTACTACACCGCCGGCAACGTTCAACGTCCCGTCGTTTGTTACGGTACCGTCCAAGTTATCTGCGGTAGAGTTAATCGTGCCGGTATTGGTAATGGCACCCTTAATGACTGCTTCGTTATTGACCGTTCCGCCGTTGTTGGCAAAGGCGGCGTTAATAGCAGCATTATTGGTTAATACACCGGTATCATTAGTAACAGTGGCTTGAGTAATGGCACCATTGTTAATAACATCACCCGTAAAGTTGGTAGTACCCGTATTGTCCGTAATCACATTGTTGTTCGTACCACCAGTTAAATTCAACGTACTACTGTTAGCAATACCGTTGGCAAAGGCCAATAGGTCGGCCTTAGAAGTAAAGGTCCCGTTATTGGTTAAGGACTTTTGGTCAATGTTTCCTGTGTTGGTCACATCCGCACCGGAAGCAATCGTTAATGTACCGCTTCCGCTAATCGCATTAGCGGTGGTACCGTTCCCTAAAGTTAAAGCGCCCGCGTTGGTAATACCGTTCACGGTTTTCAAGTCATCCGCATCCGCCGTCAAACTACCCAACGTGGCAATATCCAAATTATCTTGCGTGATGCTTACCCCAGAGGTATTGGTTACTGCTCCAGTTACTTTTAATGCACCAAAGTCGCCCTCAATCACGTTGCCGTTGGTACCGCCTTGCATTTCAAAAACACCGGCGTTATCAATCTTCGTAGAGGTCGTAATATCACCCATATTTGCGGCTACCAATGTAGCACCCGTGTTAATGGTAATAGTATCTTGGTGAATGGTTGCATTGTTAGCAGTTTTGCCAAGGATCTGTAAATCACCCTCACCGGTAATATTGTTGGTGTTATCACCATCTGTAATTGCATACGTACCTTCGTTGGTGATATTCCCTTCAATATCGTCCGCATCACTGGCCAAATTACCGTTGTTAGTTACATTGGCTTTGATGGTTCCTGCGTTGAGCAAAGTGCCATCATTGATAAGAGTGGTTTGGTCAATAGCAGCTTGGTTGGTTACTTCGCCTTGTGTGGTCAAAGCACCCGTACCGCTAATGGCGTTAGTGTTTGTACCGCCGTTCAAGGTCAACCCGTTGGCTACGTCGTTAGTAATGCCTGCAGCAGAAGCAAGCAAGTCGGCATTAGAGGTTAAACTACCGCTGGTAATGCTGATACTACCTTGAGTAATAGCGGCATTATTGACAATGTCTCCACCGGCAATATCTAAAGAACCGCTACCTTTGATTACATTATTATTGGAACTACCATCATCCCATGTTAAAGCGCCATCGTTGGTAACCAAAGCGGTTACATCATCACTGCTGGTAAGCAAACTGCTACCCGCCGCAATGTTTAATTCAGTTCCTTCAATTTTGCCACCGTTAGTAGTATCGCCCAAAATGTTGATAGTACCACTGCCTTTAATGCGGCCCGTGTTGGTGATATCCGCATCCACCAGTTGTACAATATTGCGGTTTTCTACCGTAGATGCGATGTCAGTCAATGTGCTCAAATTACCGGTTGCATTGACTTGGATATCGGTGGAAATATCGGCCGCGTTGGTTACCGTTCCGTCAATAAACGTGGTCCCCGTACCGGAAACTGCATTATCGTTTTGACCACCGGTAAACGACAATCCGTCATTGTTAGTAATACCGTTAGCGATTGTTAACAAACCGGCATCCGTAGTTAACGTGCCGTTGCTGACGGTAATAGAATCTTGCCCAATTGCGGCTTGGTTCGTTACATCACCGGCAATGGCCATGGAACCCGCACCGTCAATAACGTTGGAGTTTGTGCCACCCGTTAGGGTTAAGCCGTCCGCTACATTGTTGGTAATACCATTGGTAGAAGCCAATAAGTCAGCGTCGCTAGTTAAAGAACCGCCAGCGATTTTAATCTTATTTTGTTTAATAGAAGCACTATTGACAATATTACCATTAGTAATGTCTAATTGACCAGAACCGCTAATTACGTTCTCGTTAGCTGTACCTGCGTTCCACGTT
>CACXHA010000031.1 GCA_902767385.1 uncultured Elusimicrobium sp. | reverse complement strand
TTGCAAGTAAAAAACCAGGCCCCTCGCGGTAGATAAACGCAGGGGCACTCAAAATGTTTAGCGCGGGAAAAGTCGGCCCGGACTCCGGGGCTACCATTTCTTAAATACAAAAAATACGGCGGCCACCAAGCACAAAAACCCGACGAGGTGATTCCACTTAAACCGCTCGCCAAAGTAGAGCATACTAAACCCGGCAAATACGGCCAGCGTGATGACCTCTTGCATGACTTTTAGTTGTGTTACGCTGAAGTAATCGCTGCCGATACGGTTGGCGGGCACTTGCAGGCAATATTCAAAGAATGCAATCCCCCAACTTACTAAAATCACCGCCCACAAAGCGCGGGATTTAAACTTAAGATGCCCATACCAGGCAATCGTCATAAACAGGTTTGAAGCACACAGCAATATAATTGGTTTCCACATACCTATATTTTAGAAAATTTATTTTAATTTTTCGCGCGACAGGGTTGCGCGGGGTGTTGTTGATGTAATAAAAGTGATTCCGCTTGTGTTCTATATTTATCTTAATTAATTGGTAAAATATGATTATGAAGAAATTTACATTTTTATTACTAGGGTTGTTGAGTATCACGTTGCCCGGTGCGAGCAAGGTAATTGATCCCGTTGCGCCGGTGGATACGGATAAGCAAGTGTACGGTTTGTCTGCCACCACGCGTGCGGACGGTACCCCCCTGCCCGATGTAAACGCCCCCCTTTCCTTGCAAGATTGTATTGACTTGGCGCTTGCGAACTCTCCCACGATGATTGCCGCACAACTGGCAGCGCAAAACGCGCGGGTCAATTTGAATTTAGCTAAATCTCAATTTTTGCCGACGGCTTCTGCCGGGTTTGACAGTAGTTACAGCATGGGGGCCTCGGTGCACGATTTTGGTTCTTCCGGGGCGGACGCGTCGGTCAATTTAAGTTTAAGCGGAATTACGGATTTGGCGCGCAACGTAAAAATGAAACAAACTGCCGTTGAACAGGCAGACCTTAAAGTGCAAAGTGTAAAAAACGATATTATTCGTAATGTGCGCAAAGGATATTATTCGCTTCTGTCTGCGCAACGCGCGGTGGATATCCGCACCAAATCTAAAGAGCTTTACCAGGACCAATATGAACGTACGAGCGAATATTTTCGTTTGGGTTTGCGCCCGAAAGTGGATGTTACTACGGCCGAGGTGAATTTAAATAACGAATCGTTACGTTTAATCCGCGCTACTAACGCGGTTAAGACGGCATCTGCTTCGCTGGCTAACACGTTAGGGGTCACCACGCCCAACGTGCTTACCGTACAAATGATTGAAGATTTTGATTCGTTTGATATGACGTTAGACGAAGCCGTTAAGGCCGCGTATGACAACCGCCCCGACGTTCAAATGGCCCAGTTAGACGTGCGCCTAAGCGAAATGCAAGTCACGCAAGCTAAGGCCGGTTACTTGCCTACGCTGGGGATCTCTGCGGGATATACCAAAAGCGGTAACAGTGGACTTTATTTAGATACCGAAGCTGCCCGCGTGGGCGTCTCTTTGGAAATACCGATTTTCAACGCGTTTCGTACCTATAATAGTGTAAAGCAAGCGCAAATTTCGTTAGAGAATACGCACAACTCTACGCGTAGTTTACTTAACAACGTATTTTTAGAAGTACAAAAGGCGTATATTGCGCTAAACGAAGCGGCACAAAGTATTCCGCTGGCCAAACTGAACGTGGAAAAAGCGCAAGAAAATATGGAGCTTGCCCGCGGACGCTACAATGAAGGTATTGGTGATATGATTGCCTTAAAAGATGCCGAAGTAGCTTATACTGATGCCGAGCTTAGTTTGTTAACGGCTCGTTATGATTACGGCGCAGCGGTAGCCGATTTGAAACAAGCGATGGGAACTTTTTAGGAGAGATTTATGAAAACAATTATTAAAAAAATAGGTAGTAAACTGTGGCATAGCCCCTGGTGGGTGAAGCTCATTATTTTAGTAATCTTTGTCGGGTGCGCGTGGGGAATTAAAGCGCGCTACTTTTCCAAACCCTCGCTTCCCCCCTTCCGCATTGCTCAAGTAAAACGCGGCGACATTGCCGACTTGGTGGAAGCTTCCGGCCCGATTAACCCGGTAAACACCACCCAAGTAGGGGCTTTGGTATCGGGCGAGATTTTAAAAATTTACGTTGATTATAATAGTGAAGTGAAAAAAGGCGACCTCATGGCAGTAATCGACCAAACACAAATTTTAGCTTCTTTAGAAGAAGCCCGCGCCAGTTTGTCGGCTGCCAAAGAAAATTTGTCCTCGTCGCAAAAAGCGTATGAACTTGCCAAACGCAACTACGAACGCTACAAAGTGCTCTACAACAAGAACTATGTTTCTAAGGTGGATTTAGAGGGTTATGAGCTTACTTACGTCAATGCGAAGAGCTCTTTAAATGCGGCCGAGGCTAGCGTAGTACGTGCGCAAGCCAATGTAGACAGTGCCGAGAAAAACTTATCCAATACCAAAATTGTTTCCCCCATTGATGGTGTAGTACTCACACGCAAAGTCAGTGAAGGGCAAACCATTACGGCCGGATTTTCTACGCCGGAATTATTTGTAGTGGCTCAGGATATGACCAAAATGCAAATTGAGGCCAAAGTGTCCGAGGCGGATATTGTTAAAATTAAACCCGGTCAGCACGTCCGCTTTACTTTAGATGGATATGTGGGCGAAAAATTTGACGGCACCGTACGCCAAGTGCGTACCAACTATGTAGATACC
Source organism: uncultured Elusimicrobium sp. (assembly GCA_902767385.1). Classification (GTDB taxonomy): domain Bacteria; phylum Elusimicrobiota; class Elusimicrobia; order Elusimicrobiales; family Elusimicrobiaceae; genus Avelusimicrobium. Next base: position 3,489 of record CACXHA010000031.1, on the reverse strand, counting down.
TCTTCGTCCTCGGCAAGTTCTTCTGGTACGTCGTACACCGTAATTGTGGATGTAGACAATAAAGACCTGCGCCTAAAACCCGGTATGACTGCTACACTTACCATTTACACGCAAGAGAAACCTAATGTACTTATGGTGCCTAACGAAGCGTTGCGTTTCTCCCCCTCTTCTAATAAAAAAACATACGATACGACTGGCGTGTGGAAATTGCAAAAAGGACAAGAACCTACGCGCGTGGACGTGCAAATCGGTATTATTGCTATGAAAAATACGGAAATCACCGGCGGAGATTTACAAGAAGGCGACCGCATCATTGTGGGTGAAAACAATTTGAAATCGTCCGGCATGGCTACCATGGGGCCGCCGCGGGGCATGGGTGGCGGACGCCGCCGCTAAAGGGGGCCTTATGGCGCTGATTGATACGCAAAACTTGTACAAAATTTACCAAGTGGGTGACGTGGAAGTGCGCGCGCTAAACGGCGTGAGTATTTCCATTGAACAAGGCGAGTTTGTGGCGGTCATGGGGCCGTCGGGTTCGGGCAAGTCTACCTTTATGAATATTTTAGGGTGTTTGGATAAACCCACGCGCGGACGGTATATTTTAGACGGGATTGACGTGACCGCGACGGACTTGTCCAAACTGGCCGGCGTGCGTAACCGCAAAATCGGGTTTGTGTTTCAGGGGTTTAATTTAATTAAACGTACCACTGCTATTGAAAACGTGGAATTGCCCATGATTTACAACCACACCCCTGCCGCGCAGCGCCGCAAAAAAGCGTTGGAGGCGTTAGAGGCTGTTGGACTGGCACAACGTGCTGACCACTTACCCAATCAACTTTCCGGCGGGCAGCAACAACGTGTAGCCATTGCCCGCAGTTTGGTGTGCGACGCACCGATTATTTTTGCCGACGAGCCCACCGGGAACTTAGATACTAAAATGAGTTTGGAAGTGATGGACTTGTTCACGCGGCTTAATCAAGAAATGGGAAAGACCATTATTTTAATTACGCACGAACCGGATATTGCACAATATGCCACGCGGCTTATCAAATTTAAAGACGGACTAAAAATAAGTGATGAGCGGCAAACTCCTTGTAGCCCGTCGTGCTCAGTGCGGGAGGATTAACTGATAGATGCCTTTTTGTCTGTACTAAAAATTTCATTAAAATCCATCTTTGCCAACAAGATGCGTGCCGCGCTGACCAGCTTAGGTATTATTATTGCTGTAGCCGCCGTAATCACTGTACTGGCGGTGGGGAGTGCTACCAAAAAAAGCATTTCAGACCAATTTTCCAATCTGGGTACCAACATTATTTTTCTGCGTCAGCCTTGGGATTTAGATGAGTCCATTTCTTCTCCCAAAGATGTTACTATGGACGACGTGATTGCAATTCGCGAACTGGAAGGCGTGGCGGCTGCGGCCCCTTATATACAAACCAGTTTTAGTGTCAAATATAAAAATACAAGCGTAAGCTTAAGTGCCTTGGCTACCGATACTGATATTTTAAAAACGTATGACTGGGCCGTTGAAACAGGCCGTTCGTTTAACGAGAAAGATATTGATTCCTACGGGCAAGTAATGATTTTGGGTGCCAACGCCGCTAAAACGATTTTCGGCGATGTGGACCCACTTAACAAAACGGTTGTGTTGGATAATATTCCTTTTACGGTTATCGGTGTTACCAAGAAAACCGGATCTAGCGGTTTTGGTTTTAACATTGATGAAGGCGCTTTAATTCCTTATACTACCGGGAAAGTAAAATTAAACGCCGGTGGTTGGAAGAATAGCAACCGACGTGCATTAGACCGGGTAGTCATTCGTGCCGCGGACTTTAACCAAATTGAAAACACCAAAGTGGATATTGCTAACGTGGTACGTAACGTACACCGGATTCATCCGTTGGGTAAGGACGATTTCCAATTAGATGATATGGCTTCCATGGTAGAGTCTGCCAAAAGTACTGGCACAATGATTAGTTTGTTTTTGGGCGTAATCGGGATTGTATCGTTAATTGTGGGTGGGATTGGAGTGATGAACATTATGCTCGTGTCCGTTACTGAACGTACGCGTGAAATTGGGATTCGTATGGCTATTGGAGCGACCAGTTGGAATATCCGCTTGCAATTTTTGGTAGAATCCATGACGTTGTGTTGCTTGGGTGGTTTTGTTGGAATCGTGCTAGGAGTGGTATTATCAGTTTTAGTGTCTAAATATATGTCTCTCTCGGCGCATGTAAGCGTATGGGCGGTGTTATTGGCAGCCGGTTTTTCTGCCGCAACCGGAATTTTCTTTGGGTATTATCCGGCGTACAAAGCCTCTAAACTGACCCCGATTGATGCCTTAAGATATGAATAATAATGATAAGTTATTAAGTCCTTTACATTAAAAACTAAAGAATTGGAAAGCCCCGGTCTTTTGATAGACCGGGGCTAATTGTGTAAGAAAACCCCGTGCTAGGCACGGGGTTCAGTATAGCTTTAAGCGATGAATAGGTTGTTAAAAGTAGTTTCGTGCAGTGATAAAATAAGGTGTCATTCCCGAAATTTGTAGTCGGGAATCTCATCCGCTTTCTATGCGTAGGAAGGGGGAGATCCCCGACAGAAACACTCGGGGATGACCCTTTAAGAGTGGGTACGCGTGTGGCAGGCTGTTAAGAAGGGCTTTTAGCCCTATGCTAGTAGGCAAGGGTTTTACCCGTACTGTGAAAAACCCCCGGCTATGCCGGGGGATATTTATTAGTAATGAAGAATTACATCTTATTTCTTTTTAAACAAGTTCTTAGCTTTAACCAAGATGCGTTGTGTGCTCAGTTTTAAGCCGGGAACTGTTTTGTGTTCCATCCGTCTAAATAATCCAGCCGAGAAAATAGCTAAGGCTGACGGGATTCCAATTAGGGCCGCCAGGGTAGCCCCTGCTTCGGTTATACCGGTTCCCATAAGACCATCGGCTATCCAGGTTAATATCATCGGGCCTACTGCACAGGCTACGGCAGTTGCCATGATGAGCGAGGTGATGCGGTCCTGTGTTTTAGGGTTGACGGCAGTGCGGGCAAACGCCAACGTAAACGCAGTGGAAATCCCCAATTCCGACGTGGCTAACGCGGCGGTAAAAGAGTACACGTCATTGGTTAAGCCTAAGGATGCAACCGCCCCGGCCGCTCCCAAGAGGGTAGCCACACTGATGCTGCGTTTGGGGAACCATTTTAAGAAGTGGCTCGCCAAGTATCGTCCAGCTAAAAACGGCACAGCAAATTGGGTCATTCCCAGTAAATATTTTAAGGATTCATTATCCGTCAGCTGTGGTACCATAAACAGAAACCCGCTATTGATACCCATTTCAACGGCATTCATAATAAACAAGGCGGTAATAAAACTGCCTACGCCGGGTTCTTCGCGTAAGAGGCGCACGTAGCTATTATTAAAGAGCGTATCTTTCCACGCCATTGCTTTTTTGCGTGGTTTGCGTAGGCCGTCCATAACGGGTGATTG
>CACXHA010000030.1 GCA_902767385.1 uncultured Elusimicrobium sp. | reverse complement strand
CGGTATCGTAAATGGTTTAATGACCACCGTACACTCCACCACCGCCACCCAAAAAACCGTAGACTGCCCGTCTATGAAAGACTGGCGCGGTGGCCGTGCTGCTTCCGGCAACATTATTCCTTCTTCCACTGGTGCTGCTAAAGCAGTGGGTAAGGTAATCCCGGAACTCAACGGTAAATTAACGGGTATCTCTATGCGCGTACCGACCTTGGACGTGTCCGTAGTAGACTTGACCGTTAACTTGGCCAAACCGGCTACCAAAGAAGCCATCTGCGCTGCCATGAAAAAAGCCGCCGAAGGCGAACTTAAAGGCATTTTAGGCTACACCGAAGATGCGGTCGTGTCCTCCGACTTTTTGGGCGACAAACGCACCTCTATCTTTGATGCCAATGCCGGCGTGTATCTGACCGACACCTTTGTAAAAGTAGTGTCCTGGTACGATAACGAAATCGGCTACTCTAACAAAGTGCTTGATTTAATTGCCCACATGGCTTCTGTCAACAAATAACTTTTAGTTATTGAGCAGAAAAAATCCCCGCTTGCTTGAGCGGGGATTTTTTTGGGGATTTTTGTTAATTACTTTGCTTCGTGGAAAATATGATTAAAGCTCACAGAAACCCCTACATACACGTTTTCACCGCGGGGGCCTACATACTTACCTTGGGCCGTATAATAGCTAATAAACGGCGCTACAAACAAGTTTTTGTATACTTCCACATCTAACCGCGCATCTGCCGCTAGCTCCCAATCCAGATCCGTAGAGCGCTTGTGAGAAGAGTGCAGATAATCTCTAAACAAAGCACCCGTTTTAAATTTAACCCCTTCACGCACCGGTAATTCCAATTCAAGGCCGGTTTCCCAAGCCAGTTTATCGGAATCAGGGTCGTAGGTCATATCGTGTTCGCCCACGGCCGCCACGTAGAATTTTTTAAGGTATTTCCCATCAAAAAGTTTCATACCGGCCGTTCCGCGCCAAATACGGGTACGGGGAGCATGTTTGGGCTTGGTAAATTCGGTCTGGTATCCTAAATCTACAAACGGCCCGATTTCAAAACCGCCCAAAAAGTCGTCCACTTTCCACAAACGCTGCGTATAGCCGGTTTGTGCTAAAATGCGGTCGGCATTTTCGTTGACCAGTTTTTCGCCTTCTATGGGGCGGATTTTGGTGCGCCCGTAGTCCATTAAAAGTTGGTTGGTCCACACAAAGTGTCGGGCGTGATAATCGGCAATAGAGTCCCAGGCACCGCGTACGGAAGTTTGCGAGTCGGACGTTAGGCGCGCATCGGAAAATCCGTCATAATCTTGCGCGTGTTTTACTTCGGTGTTGGTCAAGTCAAAAGCTAATTTTTTAAGCTCTACTTGCCAACCTTGTTTGCCGTCTTGAGCAAACGCGGGAGCCGTCACAAAAAGAGCGGCAGCTAAAATAAGTAGTTTTTTCATAATTCTCCTGTGAATAATTTAGTTCCCAACGTCGGGAACGGACACTATATTGTAGCGGATTTAGAGGGGGGATTCAACTAAAAACCTTATTACAATCTACCTCCTTCACAACTTTATGTTACATCAACACAAAAAGGAGAAGATCCTGAATCAGTTTAATCAGACCCTGAATAACTATCCTTCAGGGCGCGGCCTAGCGGTAATGGCCGCGGTTCAGGATGACTCTCTTATAAGTTAAAGGAAATAACACAGCAAAACCCCCGCGCAGAGCGGGGGTTTTTAAAAACAAGCATTGTGCTTATTTATGTATTTTGGCGTCGTGATTTTCTTTTTTCACAACCGTTAATACCAAAAGCACACCTAAAACACAGGCAATAATGCACGAGTTAAACACACCGGCCCATCCCCAATGATTGAGGATGAAAGACGCCCCGCTACCGGCTAAGAAACCGCCGATATAGGCAAACAGTCCGCAGAAACCGCACGCGGCGGCCACAGATTCTTTGGTGGTAAGGAACGAAATTTGCACGTTAAGCAAGTTTTGCGGACCGTCCACAAAAAACCCGACCGCGGCGATAAAGAAACACGTCCACGCCACATGGCTGGGGCCGGCCACTTTGTAAAACCCATAGGCAGACAGTGCCAAGAGCACAAAGTACAAGATGTTCGCCGGTGAGCAGCGGCCTTTGAAGATTTTATCGGTCAAAATACCGGCCGTAATACCGCCCAAGGCCCCTACTAACGGGTTCAAGGTGAATATCAGCGGAATGCTGGCTTTAGAGAGTTCGCGCGATTCCAAGAAAATGGCTGCCCAAGAGAGCGTTACATAGCGTACAAAGTACACACACAAGAACGCGATGGACAAGATCCAAATGTATTTATTGGTAAGCACGTATTTGCGAAGTAAGGTCATGTAGCTGTCGCCGTCTTTTTTCTCTTTGACAACAAGCTGTTGCACGTGCATATATTCTTCTACGGAGGGGAGCCCCACGCTTTCGGGCGTGTCGGTTACGTTCTTTAAGATGAAAAAAGACGTAATAATACCCAAAATACCAGAGAATACGAACACAAACTGCCATTGAATCCAAGGAACAATGTCCATGAGTTTTAAAATGGCAGCCGCGATAATAGCCGCAATGGAAATACCGACGGTGTGAGCAGAGGCCCACAAGGTCCATTTGCTGGCTCTTTCTTTAGGAGAGAACCAATACGCAAAGATACGCGCAATCGGCGGGAAGCCCATAGATTGGAACGCTTGGTTCAACGTCCAGAATAGCACTAATAAGAAAAAGGAATGCAGGTATCCAAAAAACAAGTTAATGACAGACGACGCCATCAACCCAAAAGCCAAAAAAACGCGGATGTTGCTTTTATCCGCGAGCATACCACTTACAAATTTTCCTACCCCGTATGCAATTAAGGATACGGATACCATCAACCCGAACTGCTCATTGGTAATGCCCGTTTCAGCTTTAAATACGTGGGCAATAGGGTTTAGGTTTTGGCGGGTAACGTAATACATCGCGTACCCGATATAGGCGCTAATGAATAGTTTCATACGCCAGCGTTTATACTGCTTATCAATTTCTGCTTTGTCGGTGATTTTTTCCGCAGCCGGAGGGAGCGGTTTAAACCAGTCAAAGAACTTCTGTAGCATTGTTGTCTCCTATATAATTTATGGTTATTGTACAACTGACCTTACACCTTATTATAACACATTTTTTGCGTTTTTTTACAAAAAAATAAATTCTTATTTTACGTCGTAAAAATTACATAAATAACCCCCGGTTAAACCGGGGGTTATACAGTTATATATTTTATTTATTGGGCCGGTGCTTCTTGCAACGGTTCTTGGTTATCCGTAGATGCACCTTTGTTAAATCCCAATTTGGTTTTGAACCAGTTCTTGGCCGAGATACCCCAGCGTTTAGCCGT
>CACXHA010000029.1 GCA_902767385.1 uncultured Elusimicrobium sp. | reverse complement strand
GTTTAACGACCAAAAAGGTTACGGTTTCGTAACCCCCGAAGATGGTTCTAAAGATCTCTTTGTTCACTATCAAGAAATTCAGGGCGATGGTTTTAAGACCTTAGCTGAAGGCCAAGAAGTGGAATTCGAAGTCGTAGAATCCGAAAAAGGCCCGAAAGCTGTAAAAGTCGTCAAACTGTAATTTTTGAAGACTTAACAAGGGCCCCGCAAAACGGGGCTCTTTTTTGTGGCATCCAATGACCCCTAAACAAGCTCTCCAAACTTCACTCAGCGAACTATGGCTGCTTTCCTACCCGCTAGTTATTACGATGGCGGCGCAGGTAATCATGCAATTTGCCGACCGTATGTTTTTGGCGTGGTACTCGCCTGTGGCGTTGGGGGCATGTGTACCGGGGGGGATGTTGGCAATGACGTTTGGTGCTTTGTTTGTGGGCCTTTCGGGTTATACCAACGTTTTTATTTCCCAATTTAACGCGCGCAAAAAACGTGCCTGCGTAACGCTTTCGTTGTGGCAAGGGATATTTTTGGCCCTTTTGTCTGCAGCTATTTTAGTAGCACTTACCCCGGTGGGGCGCGCGCTGATTTACGCGTTTGACCACGCTCCCGATGTGCGCGTGTTGGAATTGCAATACTTTACCTGGCTTAATTTGTTTGCCGGGATTGCGATTGTTAATAACGCGTTAAGCAGTTTTTTTAGTGGCCGCGGGCAGACCAAAATTCCCATGTATGTAGCGTTAGTGGGTAACGCTGCCAACTTAGTGCTGGACTATATTTTTATTTTTGGCAAATTCGGTCTGCCTGCCTTGGGCATTAAGGGGGCAGCCTGGGCTACTATTTTGGGTGGGGCGTTTATGACGGTTATTTTTTGTACCCTTTTATTAACTCCCAAAATTCGCCGCGCTTTCAAAATTTTCCGTCTGGCAGGATTTTACAAGCCCATTTTCGTGCGTATGGTACGTTTCGGGTTACCCAATGGGTTTGGAATTTTAATGGATGTGATTTCATTTACACTTTTTACGTTTATGGTGGGAAATATTGATGTCCTTTCGTTACAAGCCAGCAATATTGTAATGAGTATGCAGCCCGTCGTATTTATGGTAATTATAGGGTTGGGGGCCGGAATCCAAATTTTAGTGAGTAAATACCAGGGGCTTAAACGTCCGGATGTAAGTGTGCAAGTAGTTAAAAATGCGTGTAAATTGGGATATACGTACTCCGGAAGTATTGCATTATTGTTTTTCTTTGGGGCACCCTTGTTTTTGCATTTATTTATTCCGGCAGGTACTGAAAATGGCATTGCGCTTGCCGCCAAAACTTGGCCGCTTATGAAATTAGTTAGTATTTTTGTATTGGGGGATGCCACGTATTTGATTTTTGGTTCGGCTTTGCGCGGGGTAGGGGACACGAAGTTTTTTATGAAAGTAATGATGGGCTGCGCGTGGTTTTTGTTAATTCCCGGCACTTGGTTTTTAGTATATCGGCTGCACGCTCCCATTGCGTGGGTATGGGGATGGCTGACGTTTTACGCATGGATTACCGCTGTATTTATGGTCATACGTTTTGCCCGCGGAAAATGGAAAAATATACGGGTTACTTCCGCATAAAAATGTGTTACAATGCACTTATGCGGAGGTGTATATGGAACTTTTAAATCAAGCAGACGTCGGCGTATTTGGTGGTTCGGGCTTTTATAATTTTCTAAAAAATATTGAAGAAGTCAAGGTTTACACTCCCTATGGGGAAACCAGTGACAGCATTTTTATTGGTACTATTGGGAAGCATAAAGTGGCCTTTATGCCCCGTCATCGTCGGGATCACTCTATTCCTCCTCATCAAGTAAATTACCGGGCGAACGTATGGGCGATGAAGCGTTTGGGCTGTAAACGGGTTATTTCTCCCTGCGCGGCGGGCAGTTTGCAAAAAAATATCAAGCCGGGTGATTTTGTAATTTGCGATCAATTTGTGGATTGGACGGACGGGCGTAAAAGCACGTTTTTTGAAAATGTATCTGTGTTTGAGGGGATGTCGGTTCAGCATCCTTCTCCGGCGGAAACGTATTGCCCGCAGTTACGTCATCTTGCGGTTAAAACTGCCAACGATTTACAAATTCCGGTGCATGACGGAGGAACGGTCGTTGTCATTAACGGGCCGCGTTTCTCTACCAAGGCCGAATCCGATTTTTTTACTCACCAAGGGTGGCATGTCATTAATATGACGGCATTTCCCGAGGCATACTTAGCCAAAGAGCTTAATATGTGCCCCTTGAATATTTCATTGATTACCGATTATGATGCCGGGCTTATCGGGAATGTACCACCTGTCTCACACGAGCAAGTGCTGCAAGTTTTTAATAGTAATATTGAAAAATTAAAAGAGTTGCTATTTCAAATGATAGAACAAATCCCGGTGAATGTGCGCAGTTGTTCTTGCGAACACTCTACCCAGTTAAACTTCTAATTAAAAGGGCCCCGTAAGGGGCCTTTTAAGTGAGTGTCAAATTTACTCTTCCGTTATTTTTTGTTCCATGAGTTTTTTAATTAAATTCTCATGGAGCCTCCATAAACTTTCATCTTTGTTGGTAGCTAAATTGTTCGCCATAAAGACAAAAGCAATAAAACGTCCGTTCGCATCGGGTACGTAGCCGGCCAGTGCTTTTACACCGTCGATAGTACCGCCTTTAATGCGTACATCATCTATTCGGTTAGACGGTTTTAAGAATTTTCGTAATACCAGTAAGTCCCCGCGGTCATTGGGGGTAGCCAAAGAGCGGTAATAATACCCAAAATGGGGGCTTTGTATCATAAAAATTAGGGTATTTAACAATACGCGCGGGGTAAGCATATTATCGCGCGCGAGGCCACTTCCGTCGTAAAGTACGGTATCATTTTCTTGCGCTAAGTTATGTTCGCGTAAAAATTTTGAGAGGGACGTCAAACCGTTTTGAATACTTCCTTTTTGTCCGTCTGCTACTGCCAGTTGCCGCAACATCATATCCGCATATAAGTTAAAACTGCGTTTATTGATAATAAAAATAATGTCCTTAAGTGCAGGGGAAAAGTGAGTATCCAATAGTTTCATTTCGCTATAATCGGGTGCCTGTTGCAATACTTGCGGTTTTTCGGTTACGGATACTCCTTCTTCGGCCAGGGCTTCGGTAAGAGCTTGGACGGCAAAAAGAGCTGGATTAGGCAACGCTGCCTGAATAGTAAAGCCGGTTAACGTGGTGGGGATTGAGCCGAAAATTTTTAAATTATATTGATCCGGTGCGGCGTACACATAGGCATTATCTTTTTTATTTTTACTGTCTGCCGTTACAAAACTTTGAATTTCCACACCGGGGATTTGGGGAGTGGTATCTTTTACTTTTACCAGTTGTCCGTGTCCCAGTTCCCCTTTAAAATGAATGGAAAATAAATTATCGTGAAAACATAAAGCACTGGCAGGTGCGGCAAAATAGTTTCCCATATTTTCCCAATTTACTTTATTGGCGATGGTTGGTCCTTCAAATAAAGACACATCGGCGTAAACGCTCCCGTTTATTTGTTTAATACCCGCTTCTTTAATGGCGCGCACCCATTGTTTTAATACTTGCGCATACGTGTCTGAACCGTTGACTCGTTTGGATCCTAACGTCATGTCCCCGCCGCCGCGCACATATATATTGCCTTTTAGTACACCATTTTCGTCGGGCAAAGCAGAAGCATATAGCTGGGTTTCAAAACGGTGGTCTGGCCCCAGTTTTTCTAAGGCTGCGGCTGTTGTGAGTAGTTTTAAGGTGGATGCGGGGGTAAAACGGGTATCTGCTTTTAGGCTAAACAGTTCTTCTTGTGAGTCATTTGCATAAGTGGCTATGCCTCCCCACCAGGCGCCTTGCAAGGCAGGGTGGTCCATTTGTGCTTGTACTAACTCTTGTAATGGCTGGGCCGCTACAAAAAGGGGGGAATAAGCAAGTAAAAATAATAAAATTTTCCGCATATAAAACTAATTAAACCATGGATACCATTTATCCCGATCTCGAATACTGATTAACAAAGAAATGGCTAACAGGTCCCGTGCATTTACGGCTTCAGGTTTATCCAGGTTGCAAACGAGTTGGTTGAACAAAGCATGTTTGTTTTCCAAAGTACCACGACTTTCCATAGCACCGGTAATGTCATAATCGGCGCGTAATAATCCCCATAAATGTCCGCAACACATACGTGCTAACGCCAATTTCGGGTTGCGTTCGGTGATAGAGGCAAATTCAATACGATCTTTGCTCATCAGTTTCCACGTTCGGCATAAAGAAAAGCGTTTACGTTGCGTTAACAATAGTTCATTAGAACGTGCGAAGAAAATTTGATAATTTTCTTGTGTTAAACTGTATCCTTTTTGCAGAATAACCGCTGTTTTTTTACCTTTTTGGTCAAATAATGTGATTTCAGTTAGAGAAATTTGTTCCCATACAATTCCGCAGAATAAAATTACAAAACCGAGCGGCAACGCTAAAGAGGAAATGTCATAAATCGTTCCGGCACTACGGGATGCCACCATGTGTAAGTGTTCGCCGATACTGGTGGCTGCCATAAGGATGAGTGCCGCTAAAATCAGCACAATTCCCGTAAACATAATCAGCGCATCCCAACGGGTGGCCAAAGCTGTTAATATGTTGCCTTGATTGTCTCGCGCGCGAAAGATAATAGAAGGGGTCCCATATAAGCGTTGTAATTCAATGGGATAAAATGACTGGGGATTTGCCACCGTTTCAATGGATTTAGCGGGTATAAAAATGCGGGCAATCCCGGTGCCTATCCATGCAATTGCAAATAAAGTGATTAACAACATAAGTACGTCAAATCCATGCCCCAATTCCCGAAAGAAAGGAGACATGCGGGGGGATACCAACGTATACGAAAAAATTCGTTTCCCAAAATTTTTACTTTTTTCTTTGATGGCTTGTAGCCGTTTGCTCCATTTGGAGGCGGGCATATCCGGAACCAGTGTTTGAGAAGTTTGTAAATCTTTACTGCTTTTTGTTGAAGTAGACAAGTCATTATCTTCTAAGGTTTCTACCGACACACTGGGTAAGGCCTGGGTATCGTACGCGTGGAAAATATCCATCTGCCCTATATCTTGTTCTTCAACGGGGAGCGGGGCGTTAATTTGACCCAGCGGAGAAATAGCTGCAAAAAGTAAGTCCGCTTCGGCATAAGTTACATTTTTAGCAAGTACAGAGTAACCCTTGCCGTTAATTAAAAAGTAACCGGCGCTAAAATCATTTTTAGGAGAGTAAAAGCTAATGTAGTAAAAAGGCTCTGCGGTAGATAATTCCAGATGTTTAATTTCTTCGTCAGTATAGCTATTTTTAATAACCGTCATCTGTCGGGATTTTACTTCGGCGATGTCGTTGTTAATCATCCTATCTAAACAACTTTCCGTGGCGCAGTCAATGGTTTTAATGTCTAGTCTTGCTTCCCCCTTTTTGACGGAAAGTATTCCGCGTTCAGGCAGGTCGCTTATCCGGGTCCATCCGGCGGGCATATCAATACTTAACGAATCATCTTCAGCGGTAAACAAATCCGCGGCACAAGGTAGTGCAAATAGGATAAGACAGAGGGATAAAATAAAATTTTTCATATTAGTATTATATATAATTAAAATCGTCCGGTTGCAAATTTTATCTACGCGCGCGCACACTCGTATTGTGGACAGGCTCAAAAAATAGTAAAATACCAAAGAGAGGTGTTTTCATGATGAATCCATATGTTCAAGCAAAATTTTCAGCAATACGCGCTTTTTTGCGCAAAAACGGTTTGGGTGGCTTACTGGTGACCGATTTTGTAGACCAATTTTATTTAGCCAATTTCTTTTTTTATAAAGACGAAGCCATTTTTTTAATTACCCCCAAAAAAGCGTATGCATTAACAAGAGGGCTCTATGAAGTTTCCTTCGGGAAGGCGGCCCCTTTTATGCAAGTTATCGGGGATGACGGCAACCGCGTGCAAAGCATGATAAAGCTTGTTAAAAAATTAGGCCTTAAGAAAGTAGGGTTTGATGTTGCTAAAGAGGGATATGCATCCGGCAAGCAATTTGCCAAAAACGGTTTTATCGAAGTGGATAGTTTGATTACTTCCTTGCGGGCTACCAAAGATGCGCAAGAATTAAAGTATTTACGTGCGGCCAACCGCTTGGCGTATTTGACATATGAATATATAAAACCCCGCATTAAGACGGGTATGACGGAAGGGGAAGTAGCTGCCGAAATGGAATTTTTTATGCGTAAACATGGGGCCAAGTGCACGTCGTTTTTTACTATTGTTGCCTTTGGTGAAAATACGGCCGATCCCCATTATGAAACCGGGGTACGTAAACTAAAAAAAGAAGATGCTGTTTTGTTGGACTTTGGGTGTGTAATTAACGGCTATTGCTCGGACATGACACGCAGTTGGTGGCATGGAACAAAGGCCCCTGCCGAATATACAAAAATTTGGAAAATTGTGGATGATGCCCGCAAACAAGGAATTAAAGCCGCTCAAATCGGCACCGCTTGCCAAGCGGTAGATGCCACTTGCCGCACGTTGATTAGTAACGAAGGATATGGTAAATTTTTTACCCACGGTACCGGGCATGGAGTAGGGATTGAAATTCATGAGAACCCATATAACAACCAAACTTCCTCTTACGTGCTTAAAGAGGGGAATATTGTAACGGTAGAACCTGGGATTTATTTGCCGGGGAAATTTGGTGTGCGGTTGGAAGATACCGTTGCGATTACCAAAACCGGAGCCAAAATTTTAACGAAGAAATAGTATGAAAAATCTTGCCTCAACACGTCTGCGCGATTTGCGCCTTACGCTAAAACAAGCCGGATTAGACGGTTATATTACTACCGCCCGCTTGGAGCAGCGTTATTTATCGGGCATAGATTTATCTGACGGGGAAGCCGTCTTTTTAATTACCCCTTCCACGGCTTACTGTGTGACCAAAAAATTGATTGTTTCCAAAATGGCACCGGCCGCCGGTTTTTTTAAGACTATAGACGTTCCGTTTGGCGGCATGGTAGAGGGCGCACTTAAACTGGCTAAAGACAAAAAATTAAAACGGGTGGCTTTTGATCCGGCCCAGGTAGGGTTTGAAACCGGGGAATTGTTTGTCAAACACAAATTGGTTCGCAGCTGCAGTTTGGTAGGGGAAATGCGCCGCCGCAAATATGCCGATGAAGTGGCTTATTTAAAAAAAGCGTGTGCGATTGCCCGGGCTGCATTCAAAGAGGTTAAACCGCAAATTAAAACCGGTATGACCGAAGAGCAAGTGCGTATTTTAATGGACGTGGCCATGACCCGGCGCGGGGCGGAAAGTATCCCCTTTAACATTGTGTGTTTTGGGGAAAATACGGCGGACGCGCATCATACGCCCTCTAAAACGCGCAAGCTTAAAAAAAGTGAAGCAGTACTGATGGATTTTGGTTGTTTTTATGAAGGGTATACGTCAGATATGACACGCAGCTGGTGGCATGGTGGGAAAGAACCTGCTGCTTATAAACAGATTTGGAACATCGTAGATACGGCCCGCAAAGCCGGTGTAAAAGCGTTGCGGAGCGGTGTTAGCGCGGGAGCTATAGACAAAGCCGCGCGTGAAGTAATTGAACAGGCTGGGTATGGGAAGGAATTTTTTCATACTACGGGCCATGGCATTGGTTTGCAGGAACATGATTTGCCTATCTTGCGTGCCGGTGCACCGGACGAGTTAGAAGAAAACTTTGTGGTTACCGTAGAGCCCGGAATTTATTTTGACGGGCGCTGGGGTATCCGTTTGGAGGACAGTTTTCTGGTCACTAAAACGGGTTCCAAAAAATTAACGTAGCACAAAATTCAGGGCGGTTTTCCGTCCAGTAAAAAGAGGTACATTATGTTAAGCACAACCGAATTTCGCGAAGGGCTGATCTTTCAAGATGAAAACGGCCAATTGGTGGAAATTATTGAATTTCAACACCATCGCAAATCCCAAGCACGTGCGGTGGTGCGCGTAAAACTGCGCAACATCAACACCGGCGCTATGATTGAAACGGCTTATCGTCCCGAGGATAAATTTACCGAAGTGGAAGTAGAAAAACGTCCGTTCCAATACTTATACACTACCGGGGATATGGCCACGTTTATGAATAGCGAAACGTACGACCAAATTGAGGTTCCCACGTCTAAATTGGGGGATCTTACCAAATATTTAAAAGACAATATGGACGCAACCGGTATTTATATCAACGACCAACTTTTTAATGTGGAACTTCCCATTAAAGTACCACTTAAAATTGCCTCTACCGTACCGGGTGTAAAAGGCGACACGGTTGCCAATACTACTAAAGAGGCCACGTTGGAAACCGGGGCCGTTATCAAAGTGCCGCTTTTTATTAACGAAGGCGATACGGTGTTGGTAGATACTCGTACCGGCAACTACGTAGAACGTGTAGCCGCTTAGTTTTATGAAGCGTACAGGGTGGGTGTTTGTTTTTGTTTGGTTATTATCACCCGCCCTGCACGCTTGGGATGTTACGGTTGGTAGTTCTTTTAAAATTTTAGATGTGGTGCGCACGGACGCAAAGATTGTTTTCCCGTTGGAACGTAAAAAATACGCTAATATCCGCGTGCTAAATAGGGCCACTTACCAAGAGTTACTGCGTTGTGCAGATCCTTGTAAGTTGGTAGAGAATGTAGAAACTCCCCGTGTGGCACAGGTTCGCCCAGCAAACACGCAACAAAACATGTGGATTGCGCAAGTTGATTATTTGCCGGCGTGGAGACTGACATTTTTAGTATTTAAAAAAGGGAACAATTACAGTATCCGTTTCCCTGAACACGTTGAATTTTTAAATCAGGTACTTAAAGAGCGCACGCAGGAAGTTATTTTGCAGGCAATCCATGAGGAAGACAAATGAAGTGTGTTCACGCATCTACGGGCGTTGAATTGGCCGGTCAAGTAGAGACTGCCTACAGTTTTTGGAGCCGTTTAAAAGGACTGATGGGCCGCAAACAACTGACCGTAGGAAGAGGACTGCTGTTAGAACCTTGCCCGCAAGTGCATACGTGTTTTATGTATTTTGCGATAGATGTGATTTTTTTGAGTAAAGATAACCGCGTGGTAGCGGTAGCTGAAAATTTAAAACCTTGGCGCATGAGTTCTTTTTATCCGTCGGCACGGAGAACTTTGGAAATCCCGGCCGGCACACTAAAAGGTAAAGTACACGTTGGGGATGAATTAATTTTTAATTAAACTTATAAGGAAGAAGTTATGAAGAAACTAATTATTTCGTTGTTATTAATGAGTTGTACCGGAGCGGCATTTGCCGGTAACATTTGGGATGATTTTTCCGAAAATGTTACACGCGATAATGTTCGTGCGTTTACCAAAGATTTAGGCGGGCTTATCGGTTCGGGTACTTACACTACCGGGCGTGTGCTGGGTTGGGGCGGTTTCCAAATTGGCCCTCGCGGCAGTATGATTTTTAAAATGAGTAAAGCAAATGGCTCCACAGAAGCCGAAAAAAATCACACTGCTTTGGGTGACCGCGATAAAGTAGGGGCCGTTTTTTATCCTTGGTTACAGGCGGATATTGGGCTGCCTTTCCGCATTGACGGGTTTATTCGTGCCAGCAGTTACCAGGGGATGACAATTGCCGGTGGTGGGCTTCGCTGGGGGATTACGCAACCCAATGAAATGTTAGGTTCGTTGCAGCCGATGCTTGTGGTGGCGGCCCATAGCGCTAGCGCGCGTGATTTTTCGGCCACACACTACAACGCCAGTTTGGTGCTTTCCATGAAGATTAAGTATTTTGTTCCCTATATTGGCGGCGGGGTAGATTATACAACCTTGCACGTAAATTCCGTAGCTGCCACTGCGCTAGCGGGAGATAACGAATATGCCGCTACGGCCCGCGCAACGGCGGGGATGAACTTTAAATTGCCGTCGTATTTGGATTTAAGTTTAGCTGCCAACTACGCGCACTACGGGTTAGGAGGAGAAGCCTCCTTATCCGTACGGTTTTAGTTAGGGAGTATTCATTATGATTAAACAAGGCAAATGTTTTTTTACGTCAGAATCGGTTTCGGCGGGGCATCCCGATAAAGTGTGTGATCAAATTTCCGATGCCATTTTAGATGCCATTTTAGCTAAAGATAAAACCGCTCGCGTAGCGTGTGAAACCTATATTACCCGTGGTCTTGTTATGGTCGGGGGGGAAATTACCACCCGCACGTGGGTAGACGTAGAACAAATTGCCCGCAATGTGATTAAAGAGATTGGGTACGACGAAGCTAAATGGGGTTTTAATTATAAGACCTGTGCAGTTGTTAACGTAATCGGCAAGCAATCGCCTGATATAAGCCAAGGAGTAGACGTAGGCGGTGCCGGAGACCAAGGGCTCATGGTAGGTTATGCCGTCAACGAAACGCCCGAATATATGCCGCTTTCTTTAGTCCTTTCCCATAATATTTTAAAAACGTTGGATAAAGTGCGCCGTTCCAAAAAACTAGCTTATTTAGGGCCGGATGCCAAGAGCCAAGTAACCGTAGAATACCAAGACGGCAAACCGGTTCGCGTGGATACGGTGGTGCTTTCTACGCAACATACCGAAGATATTTTAGATAAAACCGGCAATCAAATTACGGATAAATCTAAGAAGGAAATTATTGCCGCGGCCATTACGCCGGTTGTCGGCAAATGGATGGATAAAAACACCCACATTTATATTAACCCAACCGGTAAATTTGTAATTGGCGGCCCTCAATCAGATACGGGCCTTACCGGGCGTAAAATTATTGTAGATACCTACGGTGGACGTTGCCCGCATGGCGGGGGCGCCTTTAGCGGTAAAGATCCAACCAAAGTGGACCGCTCAGCCGCATATATGGCGCGCTATATTGCAAAAAATATTGTAGCGGCCAAGTTGGCGCGGGAGTGCACCGTACAATTGGCCTATGCTATTGGTAAAGAGGAGCCGGTGGGTTTTTATATAGATACCGATGGAACCGGAACATTGTCGGATGAAAAATTGGCTCAAATTGCTCGGAAAATTTTTCCGCTTACCCCACGCGGTATTATTGAACATTTTAAATTAAGAAATCCCATTTACGCCAAAACGGCGGCATTTGGGCATTTTGGCCGCAACGATTTTCCGTGGGAAAAAACCGATAAAGTGACTGCCTTAAAGGTGGCTTGTAAATAGAGGACCCAATGAAAAAAGTATGTTTGGTTTTGACGGACGGTTTTGAAGAAGCGGAAGCGGTGGCCACATTTGCTATTTTGCGCCGGGCCGGACTTGTGGTAGATATTTATTCGCTTACCCAAGGGGACGCTACGGGCCGTTTTGGTCTTACCTGTACCGCGCTAAAGCCGTTTTCCCAACTAAACGGTGCAGACTATGATGCGCTGGTATTACCCGGCGGGCCGCAATATGCTGCCCTGGAAAAAAGTGAAGGCGTGCAAGCCCTTATTAAAGAATTTATAAGCGCGCACAAAGTAGTAGCAGCTATCTGCGCGAGCCCTACCATTTTAGGACACGCAGGGTATTTAAAAGGTAAAAATTACACGTGCTTTACTTCGATGAACGAAGATTTTGGCGGGCATTTTACGGGTCAGTATACCACCGTTGATGACAACATTGTTACCGGTCAATCCGCTGCTGCCAGTATTGATTTTGGCTTTGCCATTGTAGAAAAATTGCTCGGTCCAGAAAAAGCCGAGCAAATCAAAAAAAGCGTTTATTATAGGTAACAATTATTTCTTTTCCGGTAATGCTAGCGGCAGCAAGTCTTGCCCGTAGGCAAAATCAAACACTACCCCTGCCATAAATTTAAGCTGATTATAAAAATCTGTTTCGCGGATATGTTCGTCTGCGGCATGGGCAGTATTGGTTTCCAAAGGGTCCATTTCCGGGCCCAAACCGTAGGTAATCACACCCAGTTTACGTAAAATTTCATTATCTCCCGAGGCCGGGCTTAACCCCGGTATGGTGATTGCTCCCGGCAATAATTTGTCGGTTGTATTTTTAATGGAAGCGAACAATGGATCGGTGCCGTCCATGGGTTTGGGACCGGGAGTTTGGGGT
The DNA here is from genome assembly GCA_902767385.1 of uncultured Elusimicrobium sp. Classification (GTDB taxonomy): domain Bacteria; phylum Elusimicrobiota; class Elusimicrobia; order Elusimicrobiales; family Elusimicrobiaceae; genus Avelusimicrobium. The sequence continues at coordinate 1,650 of CACXHA010000029.1, read as the reverse complement.
CGTTCCAGCACTTCCAGTAAAATCGTGTCGTCCCCTTTAAATAGATTTTGCAACCGGGCAAAAAATTCATCAGGGTCCGTATCCGGCAGTAAACGTACATTGAGTACGGCACTGGCGGTGGCACTGGTGGCCCCGGTATCCGCGGGAGATGAAACCTGCATGGGAACAAGCGTATCTTTAAGTTGTGTTTTAAAAAACGGATCGCGTGCCATTAGTTCCGCGGCGGTTTGGCGGTTTTGCGGATTTTCGTCGGAAAGTAACATTTCAATGGTGGTTTTACCGTCTTCTTCTTGCAAAGGCAAAATGGCAGTTAAAAGTGTACGTGCCGGGGGGATAATGCGGGCCGGAAGCTCTAAATTTTCAATTTTAGCCAGTGCCTGAGAAAGGCGATATACTGCATTATTTTCTTGCGGAAGAGACGTGTGCCCCTCTTGGCCCAGTGCAGTAATTTTAATATCCATATACAGTTTGGTGGCCGCTTCGGCAAAGACAATGTCTGTACCTTCTTTGTCCTTAATAATTCCGCCCCCTTCGTTTAGTGCAAACCCGGGTTTAATTTTATCCCAATGAGTGTTCCCTAACCACAACAGGCCCGATTCGCTGCCGGTTTCTTCGCCGGAGGTTGCCAAGAAAATAATATCTCGCAGCGGTTTTTGTTTTTGCTGGGCCAACCAAGTAAATAGGGCCAGGTACGCGGCGGTATAGTTTTTGGCATCAGTAGCACCCAGTCCGTAGATAACCCCGTCTTTTTCTACGGCCTTGAAGGGGGGAACCGTCCACCCTTCTTGCACGTTGGCGGTATCTAAATGAGAGATTAAAAGGAGCGGTTTTTGTGTTTTATCGGTTCCTTTAATGCGGGCCATTAAATTGGCGCGCCCTTTTTGCGGAATAAAAATATCCCAATCAATATGATGTTTGTTAAACTCTTTGTAAAGGTAGCGTGCTGCCGAAATTTCGTCGGGGTTAGAAACGGAAGTATCTATTTGAATCAAATTTTTTAGATGTTTTTTAGCGGACGCATTTAACTCGTCCCACGTTGCGCTTTGCTGCGCTTGTAGGGGTAAAAGAACCGCGCATAATAACATCACTAAAAAACATTTATTTTTCATAAGTAAACGTGAGTTGCGCTCCCGGTTGAACGTGGTGTTTGGCCGCTGTTTGGGCAGCCAGTTCTAATACGTACTGCCCCTCGCCTAGTGCATAAGCTACTTCTTCGTCGGGGGTATAAGTGTAAGAGTGCGGCATTTGCTCGGCTACGCTGGTGACGATTTTTTGGGAATTTATAAAGACCATATCCAGGTCAATAAGCGTATTTTTCATCCAAAATGCCTGTTCTTGGTCTTTATCGAAAATAAAAATCATGCCTTCATTTTCGGGCAGTTGCTTTACAAACATCAGTCCTTTTTCCTGCTTGGCCGGTGTGTCGGCTACGCGAGCCTGCACCACAAACCCGTCAGGCAATGTAACAGGTATCGCCTGATAGGGTTTGCAAGCACATAAGCATAGAAGTAGGCCCCATAGGGCAAAATAGTTGCGCATACATAAAGAGTATAGCAAATTGTAGTTTCCTTTTTACAAAGTCATTTAAAATACATTACTTGACAGTTGTTTTTTTTTTTTGGTACAGTAAGATAGGATATGGGGGGAGAT